>CAZXVQ010000060.1:3358-5461 GCA_964644295.1 uncultured Clostridium sp. | reverse complement strand
AACCAGGATTAAGAGTATATGCATCTAAGGACGAATTACCTAAAGTATTAAATGGATTAGGAATAGCTTTAATTTCAACATCTAAAGGAATAATGACAGATAAACAAGCTCGTGAAGCTGGATTAGGTGGAGAAGTTTTAGCATATGTTTGGTAAAATAAGGCAAGAAGGAGGGAAATAAAACTATGTCAAGAATAGGAAATATGCCTATTACAGTACCAAATGGAGTCGAAGTTAAAATAGACGGACAACATATTACTGTAAAAGGACCTAAAGGAAGTCTTGAAAGAGACATTCACCCAAATATAAAAGTTGAATTAGATGAAAATAAAATCAAGGTTTCAAGATTAGATGATACATCTATGAATAAAAGCCTACATGGAACAACAAGAGCTTTAATACATAATATGGTTGAAGGTGTTGTTAATGAATTTAGAGTAGAGCTAGAGATAAACGGAGTTGGATATAGAGCTCAAAAGCAAGGCAACAAATTAGTAATGAACTTGGGATATTCACACCAAGTTGAAATGGAAGCTCCTGCAGGAATATCTTTTGATCTAACAGATGCTAACCACATAGTAGTTAGAGGAATAGACAAAGAATTAGTTGGAGAGGTTGCAAATAAAGTAAGAAGCAAACGTCCACCAGAAGTTTATAGAGGAAAAGGAATCAAATATGCTACAGAGCATATTAGACGTAAGGAAGGTAAAGCTGGCAAAAAATAATTCTAAACTTCGTACTACTGCGTTATTTAAAATACAAAAATGCTCAACATGCAAAAAGCATGCCTCCGCCTTTTTGATTTTAAATGCCTTGTATTACTTGTTTATAATTATTTTTGAAAAGCGAAGTTTTAATTATAAACTTAATTTTGCCTAGCAATATTTGCTTATAATTAAAATTAGAATTGGCGTAAATTAAAAACATATATTACTAATAAACTAATGCTGTTACATTGGTTAGAAAGGAGTAAAAAATGGTTGGAAAAACAGATAGAAAAGCTGAAAGAGTTAGAAGACATGTTCGTGTTCGTACTAAAATAAGCGGAACACCAGAACGCCCAAGATTATGCGTATATAGAAGCAATAAAAACTTATTTGTACAAGTAATTGATGATGTAAATCAAGTAACTTTAGTTGCAGCATCTACTTTAGACAAAGAGATAAAAACAAAATATGCAAACAAAGAAGCAGCAAAAGAGTTAGGAACACTAATTGCAAAACGTGCTGGAGAAAAGAAAATAAAGACAGTCGTTTTTGATAGAAGTGGATATTTATATCATGGGGTTATAAAGGAACTAGCAGAAGCTGCAAGAACGGCAGGCCTAGAGTTCTAAAAAAATAAAACTTAAAAACCTTAAAATTGTAAGAAGGAGGGAAAAATAGTGCAAGAAGAAAATTCTACAGAATTAAAAGAAAAAGTAGTAGCTATAAACAGAGTTGCTAAAGTTGTTAAAGGTGGAAGAAACTTCAGATTTAGCGCAGTAGTTGTTGTGGGAGATGAAGCTGGACACGTTGGTGTTGGAAACGGAAAAGCAGCCGAGGTTCCAGATGCAATAAAGAAAGCAATTGAGGACGCTAAAAAGAATCTAATAGAAGTTTGTATAGTAGACACAACTATACCACATGAAATTATAGGAAAATTTGGAAGTGCTAATGTTATGTTAAAACCAGCAGCCGAAGGTACTGGAATTATAGCAGGCGGTAGTGTTAGACCGGTTCTAGAACTTGCAGGTTACAAAGACATTAGAACAAAAATAATAGGAACAAACAATCCAAGAAACGTTGTATATGCAACACTAGAAGGATTAAAGAACATGCAAACACTAGAAACTGTTTCTAAAAAAAGAGGAAAGAATGCAGAAGAAATATTATAATTTATATTTTCTTCAAAATATTTAATAAAAATACGGGAGGTGTAGTCACGAAATGAAATTAGACGAACTAAAACCAGCACAAAAAAATACCACTAGAACAAGAGTTGGACGTGGAGTTGGCTCTGGATTAGGAAAAACTTCAGGAAGAGGCCATAAAGGACAAAAAGCAAGAAGTGGCGGTGGAGTAAGACGTGGTTTTGAAGGTGGTCAAACACCATTATATAGAAG
>CAZXVQ010000060.1:0-3348 GCA_964644295.1 uncultured Clostridium sp. | reverse complement strand
TACAAATATCCATGCTTTAAATTATACAGAAGTAACATTAACAATGTTATCTAAAGTAAAGAACGAAAACGTAACTGCTCAAACTTTACTTGAAGAAGGAATAATAGGAAAAATAAATGATGGCATAGTAGTTCTTGGAACAGGTAAATTAGACAAAAAAGTTAATGTAACAGCCACAAGATTCACTAAATCGGCTAAAGAAAAAATTGAAGCTTTAGGCGGAAAGGCTGAGGTGATCTAATTGTTTAATACTATAAAAAACGCATTAAAAACACCAGAGGTTAGAAAAAAATTATTATATACACTTTTATTAATAGTAATCTTTAGATTAGGATGTTATATAACAATACCTGGAGTAGACGCATTTACTCTTACAGAGCAAATGAATTCTGCAACAAACGGTGTTACAGGTCTTATAGACACAATATCAGGAGGAGCTTTTTCAAGACTTTCAATATTTGCAATGTCTATAACTCCATATATTACGTCATCAATTGTAATACAATTATTAGCAATGGTAATTCCTGCTTTGGAAAGATTAGTTAAAGAAGGCGGAGAAGAAGGGAAAGCCAAAGTTGATAAATATACAAAAATACTTACTATAGTATTAGCATTAATAGAGGGATTGGGAGTATTCTTCTCGTACAAAAGTACAGGAATATTCTTAGATACAAGCTTTTTAGGGGCTGCTATAACTGTTATATCTTTAATGGCAGGAACTGCAATTCTTATGTGGCTTGGAGAAGAAATAACAAATAAAGGTATTGGAAATGGAATCTCTGTAATAATATTTGTAGGTATTATATCAGGATTACCACAAGGAGTTACATCTATTTGGAATTTAATATTTGGAACAGGAACATTTAGCACAGTAGGTTTAATTGAAGCACTTGCTTTATTAGTAGGAGTAATTCTACTTGTTGCAGGAGTTGTGTTTATACAACTTGCTGAAAGAAGAGTTCCAGTTCAATATGCAAAAAAAGTAGTAGGAAGAAGAATGGTAGGAGCACAAAATACACATATACCACTTAAGCTAGCAATGGCAGGTGTTATGCCAATTATCTTTGCATCATCATTCTTAACATTTCCAGCAATGATAATACAAATTTTTGCAAGCGATATTGCAAACCAAACGGGATTCTGGGCTACAATATATAAATTCTCTATAGCATCATCATCTTCAAGTGTTGGAATAGGGTATACAATAGCCAATGCGTTTGTATATTTGCTATTAATACTAGGATTTACATATTTCTACACATATGCAATGTTTAATCCAGCCGAAATATCTGGAAACATTAAAAGAAATGGTGGATTTATACCAGGAATAAGAGCAGGAAAGCCAACAACAGATTATTTATCATCTGTAATATCTAAATTAACTTTAGTAGGTGGATTATTCTTAGCAATAATTGCTATAATTCCAATGCTTACAAGATTTACAGGTCTAAATATCGCATTTGGTGGAACTTCTATACTTATTATAGTAGGTGTAGCACTAGAAACAATACAACAATTGGAATCTCAACTTGTAACAAGACATTACAAAGGATTCTTAGATTAATAAAAATAAGAAAGATTTTAAACATATGCTGTTTTAAAATCTTTTTTTATATATCAAAAAGTTACGCTTTTCAATTATATAAAGTACTTGTACCCATTGACACACTTGAGAAAATGGAGTAAAATATGCTTGAAGAAATGAGAAAGCAAAAATATGAAAGGAGATTTTAATATGTACATATTAATGTTAGGAGCTCAGGGAACCGGAAAAGGAACAGTTGCAGGAATACTAAGCAAAGCAACAGGGTGGCCACAGATTTCAACAGGGGATATTTTTAGAAAAAATATAGCAGAGAACACAGAACTTGGAATCGAGGCAAATAAGTACATAGCAAAAGGAAATCTAGTTCCAGATGAAATTACAGTACCAATGGTAATAGATAGATTAAATGAAGATGACGCAAAAGGCGGAGCAATTTTAGATGGGTTTCCACGTACAGTAGAACAAGCACAAAAATTAGATGAAATACTTGCCAAAAAAGCAAAGAAAGTTGATTTAGTAATTAATTTAACAACACCTCGAGACGAGATAATTACAAGAATATTAAACAGAAGAGTTTGCTCAAATCAAGACTGTAAAGCAACATATAATCTAACAATGTGTCCATCAAAAGTGCCAGGAATATGTGATAGATGTGGTGCAAAATTGGTGCAAAGAGAAGATGATAGCAATGAGGCAGCAATAAAGCAAAGGCTTGAGACATATGATGAAAAAACTAGCCCACTAATAGATTTTTATTCTGAAAAAGGTGTTTTAATAACAGAGGAAGTAAGCCAAAGAATAAATAGATTAGGTCAAGATGTGGCAAATGACGTATTAAAAAGTATAAAAAAAACAAAAAATAATGAAATGGATAGATGAATAATTAGCAAGCAAAAAATAAAAAAATGACAATAACAGAAGGGTAGATAAAAAATTGGTTAGCATAAAAAATAACAAAGAAATAGAAAAAATGAAGGAAGCATGTAGAGTTGCAAATTTGGCTCAAAAAGCAGTAGAAGCTGCAATTAGACCAGGAATTTCAACATGGCAATTAGATAAAATTGCCGAAGATACCATGAGAAAAAATGGAGCAATACCTGCAGAAAAAGGATACCCAAGCGGTATAAAAGGCGTGCCTCCATTTCCAGGTGCAATATGCGCCTCTGTAAATGATGTTGTAATTCATGGAATTCCATCAAAAAGAGAAATATTAAAAGATGGAGATATAATAAGCGTAGATTTAGTTGCTTACAAAGACGGATTTAACGGAGATTGTGCAAGAACATATTTGGTTGGAAATGTTAGCAAAGATGCTAGAAGGCTGGTAGAAGTTACAAAGCAGGCTTTTTATGAAGGAATAAAATTTGCCAAAAAAGAGTTTAGATTAGGAGATATTTCTCATGCAATAGGCGAATATGTAGAGAAAAATGGTTATAGTGTAGTTAAAGAATTTGAAGGACATGGAATCGGAAGACAAATGCACGAAGACCCTGGAATTCCAAACTATGGCAAAGCAGGAAGAGGAATAAGACTAGAACCTGGAATGACTCTTGCAATAGAACCAATGGTAATAATGGGGAATAACGAAATTTTAGAGCTAGAAGATGGTTGGACAATTATATCAGAGGATGGAACACTTGCGGCTCATTACGAAAACACAATTTTAATTACAGAAAATGAACCAGAAATATTGACATTATTAGAAAAATGATATATAATATACTGGCTATTGTGTTTATAATAGCTGTATTGTATTATATATGGAGGGTTAATAATGTCAAAAGAGGATGTTATTGAAGTAG
>CAZXVQ010000059.1:0-5474 GCA_964644295.1 uncultured Clostridium sp. | reverse complement strand
AAAAACAGGTGAAGTATTACTTCAAATACTAGAAAGTAGATTAGATAACGTAGTATATAGATTAGGATTCGCAAGTTCAAGAGCACAAGCAAGAATGCAAGTTACACATGGAGCTTTTGAAGTAAACGGTAAAAAAGTAGATATACCATCTTATTTAGTAAAAGCAGGAGATGTAATTTCTGTAAGAGAAATAAGAAAAGACAACGAAACAATTAAAGCTGCCACACAAGAAAATGGAAGCAGACCTGTTCCAGCTTGGCTTGAAAAAGATAGCGAAAAATTAAGTGGAAAAGTTGTAACACTTGCAACAAGAGAAGATGTAGACCTACCTGTTGAGGAACATTTAATAGTAGAGCTTTACTCTAAATAATAGGTTATATTAAATAAAGGAATAAATATTTTTTCAGGAGGGAAAAATGATAGAATTTGAAAAGCCAAATATTAAATGCTTAGAAATGGACACTAACACAAATTATGCTAAATTTACATGTGAACCACTAGAACGTGGTTATGGTATAACAATAGGAAACTCATTAAGAAGAATATTACTTTCTTCACTTCCAGGAGCAGCTATAACATCTGTAAAAATAGATGGAGTTGCACATGAGTTTTCAACAATACCAAATGTTGTAGAGGACGTTCCAGAAATAATTGTAAACTTAAAAATGGTAAGAATAAAGATAGATGGTAACGAACCAAAAACACTAAGAATAAACTTCGAAGGTGAAGGAGAGGTTACAGCTGCTAACATCGAAACAGATGGAACAGTAGAGGTGTTAAATCCAGACCTACATATTGCAACTGTTGCAGAAGGTGGAAAATTAGTAATGGAAATGACTGCAAATCGTGGCAGAGGTTATAACAATGCAGAAAAAAATAAAACTGATGACATGCCAATAGGAGTTATTCCAATAGATTCTATATACACACCTGTAAAGAAAGTAAATTATTCAGTAGAAAATACCAGAGTTGGTCAAATGGTTGACTTAGATAAGCTTACAATTGAACTATGGACAGACGGAGGCCTAAAGCCTTACGAAGCTTTAAGTTTAGCAGCTAAAATAATGACGGAGCATTTAGAACTATTCATAGATTTATCAGAAATAAGCAAAAATACTCAAGTTATGATAGAAAAAGAAGAGTCTAAAAAGGAAAAAGTTCTAGAAACTTCAATAGAAGACCTAGAATTGTCTGCAAGATCATTTAACTGCTTAAAGAGAGCAGGAATATCTACTGTAGAAGACTTAACAAACAAAACAGAAGCCGAAATGATGAAGGTAAGAAATTTGGGTAAAAAATCATTAGATGAAGTAACCAATAAATTACATTCATTAGGATTAGACTTCGCAAGCAATGAAGAATAAAGGAAGGTGAAAAAAGTGGCAACAAATAGAAAATTGGGAAGAGCAACCGATATACGTGTATCAATGCTAAAAACACAAGTTACAGATTTATTATGGCACGGCAAAATTGAAACTACTCTTGCAAGAGCAAAAGAGACAAAAGCAATAGCGGATAGCCTAATTGCACTTGCTGTAAAAGAAGCAGAAAACTTTGAAGAAGTAGAAGTAAAAGTATCAAGAGCTAAATTAGATGATAAAGGTAACAAAGTTACAGAACTTGTAAAAAGCAAAAATGGCAGAGAATATCTAAAAGTAGTTAGAGAAACAACTACAGAAAAAAGAAAGAAAGATATGCCATCAAAACTAAGTGCAAGAAGAAAAATAATGCAAAATGTTAACAAAGTAAAAGATACAGATGGAAATAATGTAGATTTACCTACAAAACTATTTGATGAATTAGCACCAAAATACAAAAATGTAAATGGTGGTTACACTAGAATAGTAAGAAAGGGTCAACGTAAAGGAGACGCTGCAGAAACAGTAATACTTGAATTAATTTAGTTAAAATACGAAATAGTTTATATAAAAAGAGCACGTCATTTTATAATTTAAGGCGTGTTTCTTTTTTGGCTTTTTTAATTGCAAAGAACAAATTTTTGTGGTATTATATGAAAGTAACAATCTTAAATTAGCCAAGTATTTAGAAAATTTGTAAAGAATAGAGGAAGATAAATTTGCAAATAGAAGGACAAATAATAGACATCATATATAAAAACGAAATAAATAGTTACACAGTAGCAAGCTTTGAAAAATATAGCAAAGAAGAAGTTACTGTTGTTGGTTATCTGCCATTTGTAAATGAAGGGGACAACTTAAAAATAGAAGGAAATATGGTAGAACACCCAGACTATGGAAAACAGTTTAAAATTGTAACATTCGAAAAAGTAATGCCTACTACTCCAGAGGCCTTAGAAAAATATTTATCAAGTGGAAATTTTAAAGGAGTAGGGCCTGCTACTGCCCAAAAAATAGTAGATACCTTTGGCACAGACACAATTAACGTTATAAAGTTAGAACCGCAAAAGCTTACAAGAATAAAGGGAATAACAGAGCAAAAGGCATTAGAAATTTCAGAGCAATTTATAGCCAATTGGGAAATATGGCAACTTGTAGGATTTTTGGACAAGTTTGGAATAGGACCACAGAGTGCGGAAAGCGTTTATAAAAAACTTGGAGAAGACGCACTTGAAAAAATAAGTGAAAATCCATATATATTAACAGATGTTGCAAATAAAGTCAGCTTCGAAAAAGTAGACAAAATGGCTTTAGAACTAGGAGTAGAAGTAGACAATTATAAGAGAATAAGAAGTGGTATAAAGTACGGCTTAGAAAGAATAGGGCTAAATGGCAATTCGTGTGTCTTATATGATAATTTACTAAAATATGAACAAGATTTACTTAGAGTAGATGAAAACTCTATTGAAGAAGCAATAATAAATATGAAGGCAAAAGAAGAAATTGTAATAGAGGAAAGACCAATAATAGAAGGTAAGGAAAACGAAAATAATGCAGATATAAGAGAATGGGTATATTCAAAGCCATTTTACGAAGCGGAAAAGAATATTGCAGAAAAATTAATAGGATTGCGTGATGCAGATAATGTAAAATACATAAATAATTTAAAAAAAGAGCTAAATCAAATAGAAAAAGATATTAATTTACATTTATCTGAAAAACAAAGAGAAGCAATAGAAACCATAAATCAAAACAATGTATGCGTAATTACAGGTGGACCAGGAACCGGAAAAACAACCATAATAAAAGCAATAATTGAATTATATAAAAATCATGGCGCAAAACCTGTGTTATGTGCAACAACAGGGCGTGCGGCCAAGAGAATGACAGAAACAACCGGGGAAGAGGCAAAAACACTACACAGATTGCTAGAACTATTTCCAACATCAGATGATGCAGATAAGTTTAATACAGATTTACTGGTTACTCCAATAGATGGAGATATAATAATAGTAGATGAAGCTTCTATGCTAGATATGTTTTTAATGAATTATTTGCTAAAAGCAATATATAAAGGAACAAAACTAGTGCTTGTGGGGGATATAGACCAGCTTCCATCAGTAGGTCCAGGCAGTGTATTAAAAGATGTAATCGAATCTAACAAAATACAAACAATTACTTTAAATCAAATTTTTAGACAGGCTGCTAAAAGCAAAATAATAGTAAATGCACATAGAGTTAATGAAGGCGAAAATTTCATAAGTGGGAATGTAAAGGAAACAACAGTAGATGATGAGAACATAGAATTATTAGATGATTTTTTCTACATAAATGAAGCAAATCAAGATAAAATTCAAGAAACAATAATAAGCTTATGTAAGGGAAGATTAAAAAAATATGGGGATTATGATTTTTTTAATAACATACAAATAATAACTCCAACTAAAAAAGGCAAATTAGGAACAAAAGAGCTAAATATACTATTACAAAACGAATTAAATCCTATGAAGGAAACAAAAGAAGAAAAAGAATTTGGAGAAATAAAATATAGAGAACAAGATAGAGTAATGCAAACAAAAAACAATTACGATATAATGTGGGAAAAGGGCAACGAAATCGAATTAAAAAAGAAACTTGGCAATGGTATATTCAACGGAGAACTGGGAATTATAGATAAAATAAACAAAGAAGAAAAAACTATAAGAGTAAAATTTGACGATGGAAAAGTTGCAACATATGAAAATACAGATTTAGAGCAACTTGAACATGCCTATGCAATAACAGTGCACAAATCACAAGGTAGTGAGTTTGATGTTGTAATATTAGTGGTTTCTCAAAGTGCACCAATGCTACTTACAAGGAATTTAATATATACTGCAATAACAAGAGCAAAAAAACTGCTTATTGTAATTGGACCACAAACCACAGTAAACTACATGATTCAAAACAACACAACAAAGCAACGAAACACAGGTTTAAAATTCAAATTAGAACAATTAGGGTAATTTTATATTATTTTACAGAAAAATAAAACAGGGGGAGCACCTTTTTGAAGTGCTAATTCTCCTGTTTTTGCTTTATAAAAACATAGGAGAATAATTTAAAAATAAAAAATGGAGGTGAGCTAAAGTAGAATTATTAAATAAAATACTGGACATATTTTTCCCACCAGTGTGTGCTTTTTGTGGAAAACTAAACAAGAATTTTCTATGTGAGGAGTGCTCAAAGAACTTAAAATCGGTGGAGAAATTTGGTATAGATAAATACCAAAACAGACATTATAGTGAGCACATATATTTGTTCAAATACGAAGGCTATATAAGAGAAAAAATATTAGAATACAAATTTAACGATAAATCATATTATTATAAAAGCTTTGTGAATATTTTGTTAAATAATAAAAAAATATGTGAAATTTTAAAATCTTATGATATAATAATTCCAGTTCCTATACATAATAAAAGAAGAAAAGAAAGAGGATATAACCAAACCGAGCTTATATCAAGGCAATTGGTTAATATTTTAAATAGAAATAGCTTAACTTACACGAACATACTAGAAAAGAAAATAAACACAATTTCTCAAAGTAAGTTAAACAAGGAACAAAGAGAAAAAAATGCAAAAAATGTATACAATATTAAAGAAAATCAAGACAAAAAAGAGCTATATCAAAAAAAGTTGCTCATTTTTGATGACATATACACAACTGGAAGCACAGTAAATGAATGTGCCAAGGTACTAGAAGAACTCAATCCTAAAAAAATTGGAGTACTAACAATTGCAAAAGACTAACGGTAAAAACAAAAATACATAAAAAACAAACGAGAGGAGTTAATAATGGACGATTTAGTTGAGAGCGTATTAGACTACATAAGGGCAGATTACACAGACTATGCCATAATGATAAATGGTGAATGGGGAAGCGGAAAAACTTATTTTTGGAATCATAAAATAAGAAACAAAATAGAATCAATGCAAATTAATGGTAAAAAATATACCACTATTTATATGTCCTTGTATGGAATATCAAACCTAGAAGAAATAAGCAAAAAAATATTTATCGAAACAACACAATTAATGGACAAAAATTTAAAAAGATATATGGGAACAAAAGGA
>CAZXVQ010000058.1:0-5591 GCA_964644295.1 uncultured Clostridium sp. | reverse complement strand
AATCCGCATCCAAATCATCATCTAAAGTTAATATATATTTCGAGTCAAGTTTTTTGTTAATTCACCTCATCATATTTACCAAATTCATGCACTGACAAACAAGCAAGAGCTTCGAGCGATGTAGTGGTTCTTATTTTTCTTTTAAATATCTTTTTAATAAAAATGTTAAGAAATATGGGAAAGTATAAAATTTGCCATTAAATCCAATATTTTTATTACATAGCTTAATTCCATATTTTATATCTTTATATTTATCGTTATCAATTAAATTGTTTAAAGATACTGTTGCATTGTCATTTGCTTTTACCTCAACGGGAACTAACGACGCTGTATCTCTTACAAAGAAATCCATTTCTTGCTTTTTGCTATCATCCTTATAAAAATACAAATCATAACCAGCCTTTACAAGCATATCGCCTACAATGTTCTCATATAAAGCACCTTTGTATGTATTCATATTTTCATTATTTCTTAAATCTTGCTGAACTTCTTCCTCTAACGAACCTATTAGCAAGCCGGTATCTGCAAAGTATAATCTATAATTATCTGGATTATAATTTCCTTTTAACGGCAAACTAGGTTGTTCTAAAGCATAACTTACATTTACTATGCCTGCATTTGCCAGCCAATCAATAACCCCTACATATTCTCTGTTTCTTGCGCCATCAGTAATTTTTGATATTTGGAATTTCTTGTTTTCATTTCCTAAAAATACTGGTATCTTTTTATAGCAATTCAAAATTTTGGCTTTATCCAGTCCACCTGCATATTTAGTAATGTCTTCTTCATAATCCAATAATATTTGCTGTTGCATTTTTAATATCCCACTGAAATTTTTATTGGCAATAAATTGACTAACAATAGCCGGCATTCCTCCCACTACCATATAATCTTTAAAGTTGGATAACATTACGCTATATTGTGTAGAGCTTAATGGTTTTATTTTTAACATACATTTATATAAATCTTCAATTTGTTCTTCTTTATATCCTTTTGCCCACAAAAATTCCTCAAAATCCATAGAACGCATTACATAGTCTTCTTTGTTCCCTACACTATTTGATTCTATTTCTTTATAATTAATTCCCATTAAAGAACCTGAACAAATAACGTCATATCTTCCATCTTCTTTAAAAGCCTTTAGTGAAGTTGCTGTACTAACACATTCTTGCATTTCATCAAAGAAAATTAACGTATCATGTTCATTTATTTGGATTTCCGGCATTCTTAATGTTATATTCTTTATAATTTTATCAACTACAAATCCATCTTCAAATATTGTTTTAAATTCTGGTTGAAATACAAAATTTATTTCAATAAAAGTTTTATAGTTATTTTCTCCAAAATTTCTAATAGCATTGGTCTTGCCTATCTGCCTTGCGCCCTTTATTATCAATGGCTTTCTATTGCTACTATTTTTCCAGTCTATAAGATACTGATCAATTTTTCTTCTTAATCTATCCATAATTATATACCTCCAATAGCATTTTATCACATTTTTAGAAAGGTTTCAAGTGTATAAAATCACATTTTTAGAAAGTTTTTGAGGCGTAATATCACATTTTCCGACAAAACTAAATTATTGTCTAAACGTATTTTTTTCTCCAATAAAATCATTTTCGGTGTTCTTTGTAAATAACTGCAACTGCTTTGTTACGCACGGTTTAGGCTTATCGCTCTTCTATACTCCTCCACACCAAAGTCAACTGTTGGGACAATTTCTTTATTTTCATACATTTTTATAAATTCCTCTATAGTAACCCATTTTGCATCAATTGATTCTCCGTCTGGAAAAGTTATTTTGCTTTTATCTATATCCCTTCTAAATAGCCACAAATCTTTAAAATCTGGCGGCACAGTATCTTTTCGTATTTCTTTTAAAAATATAGCTTCTTCCTTCGAAAATTCGATTCCTAATTCTTCTTTTAATTCCCTAATAATTCCTTCTAGGCTTGTTTCTCCTGCCAAAATCGAACCGCCATTACATTCCCACATTAGTCCGAATTTTTTATGCTCTGCTCTCTTGCTTATTAGAATTTCATTTTTAGAATTCATTATAATGCCTGTAACTACAATATGATATTCGCCTTCTTTAAATTGGTAAACATCCCTTTCGGCTGTTCTGCAAGTTTTCTTTTTGTTAATATCATATATATCCCATAACTCTGCCATGTTCCGTTCTCCTTTTCGTTTTCTAAATTTCATCTTTTATATGTCTACCTTCCATTCGCCATTTTTCTTGCCATTTTTTCTTTCTATTAATCCCTTTTCTTGCATCTCTGCCATATAAGTTTTTACAGTTCTTACAGATTTATTGAGTTGTACTGCTATTTCTTCTTGGTTTGTTGCTGGATTTACTTTTAATATGTTTATTATTGCTTGTTCTTCTAAAGTGCAATTATTGCCCTTTGAATTATTTTCATTTGCACTTTGAACATTATCTATATGTGTATATCTATTTTTCAATTCATAGTTACTACTTGTTAGTAAATTATAAAAGAACTTCTCTAAAAATGAAGTGTCTTCAAATATATTTTTTTGAAAATTTGTATAATTTGCCCTTACTAATGAATTTCTAAAATACCACGAATTATCAGCAAATACTTGCGTCTTAATATCAAATCCGAAGGTTCTTAAATATTTAATAATAAATACAGCCGTTGTTCTAGTATTTCCTTCGCAAAAGGGGTGTATCTGCCAGATATTTGCGGTAAAAGAACATAAATGTTTTATGGATTCATCTAAGCTTAACCCTTTATACGAAAAGTTTCTTTCTTGTTCAAAATCATATTCTAATGTATCCTTTATACTTTGAAATGATGCATATGTTACAGTGTCTCCATTTAATACCCATTCTTTTTTAGTAATATTATAATCTCTGTAAACTCCTGCGCCATCAAAAATACCTTTAAATAGTCTTTTATGAATATTCAATAATTCCGCCGTAGAAAAATTAAAAGCTTTTTCGCTTAAAATTTCTGTAATCCTTACTGCAACTTTGTCGGCTTCCTCGTTTTCTTTCTCAAAGTTTTTTCTGCTACCTTGGACCTCATAATATTCATCTATTCTTGTTTTTGCTTCTTCAATATCTATGTTTCCTTCAATATGTTCTTTAGCGGTTTTTATTAAGTATTTTGAGGGCTTTAGGGCGTCTACCTCTTGCAGTCCTATTGCAGTTTCCCATATTTTAGTTTTTTCCACCTTATTTGGTTCGCCTTGTTTAATATATTCTGACAATTCTAAATTCCAATCTTCTTTTTTATCCATTAGAAATACCTCCCACATATCTATTATATCAGTTATCAAGTCTAATATCAATATTTAAAGTGCAATTTTTGCACTTTAAATGCGCAAAATTGCACTTTAACTTTATATTTATCCTTTAGAATAAAAAAATTTTCTATGTGGCAGAATAGAAAAATGTCGTAAAATAACTATCTATATGGTTTCTTTATATTAAATATTCTACCAATAAATTTGCTGAAATACAAGTGCATTTTGTAATTCCTTCAAGAAAATTTTAGTCGCAATTTTTTTAAAAAATCTCAAATGGTAAAATGCCTGTATCCATTTAATGCCAGCATATTGGGGCATTTTTTGTTTAACCATATAGATAGTTACTATATGGTTTTTGTAAAAGCACTTAAGAGCAACGTAATTACAAGGAGTTTAAGGAATTTACAGATGATTAAAAGTTGCAAATTATAATTCAAAATGATTAAGAGCCTGGCTAAATTTAGAATTTAAAATTTACGTTGTTAACGGTGCCAAACAAATAATGCTTTAGAAAATCTAAGGAGAAAGAGGAAAAGATGGAAAGAAAACAAAAAAACACATGGGCAAACCAAAAAGGAATTACACTAATTGTCCTAGCAGTTACAATTGTGGTTTTATTGGTTTTAGCAGGAATAAGCCTATCGGCGTTAATTGGAGAAAATGGCCTAATTTCTAGGACAAAAGAGGCAAAAGATCTGGTCGATATAACAACCGAAAAAGAGACTATAGACCGTCTTGCTGTATCGGCAAGAATGAACGGCACTTTAGATTATTTAAATAAATATTTTATCGGCACAACGCTAGCCACAAAAACGGTAAGTGGGGCAAATTGGGACATAGTTGTTATAAATGATACACAAGAAATATATGGAACAGGATGGAATTATATAGAAAATGGCACAGAAATAAATAATTATGGAACAACAAAATACAATTGGTTGGTTAATTACAAAACCGGAGAAGTCATATATCTTGAAGAAAATAATTATCAAGAGCTGTCAAATTCACTTGCGGTTACAGATGGCTTAATATTTTGTATGGATTCATCAAATTTAGATGAAAATGCGTCAAATTGGGGAAATAATATAACCCTGTATTATTATGATGACACAATTTATGACACAATGGATAAGCGCTTGGAGGCATATAATGAGCAAGCAAATTACACAAGCGTAGTAGATTATGCAGGATACGATAGACAAATAGCGCCGAGTTCAAGTAATTATGTGGATACAGAAAATTTGGCATTTAGGTTTAATGGCAATAATTATATTGAAATATACGACGACACTGGCTTTGATTTCTCCGATGGATTAACTTTTGAATTTTATGGAAATATAGAAGATACGGTGCGTGCTACTACCTCTGGTTCTGCTTTTATTGGATTATTTGGGCTATGGAGTGGGAAATATGATGTTCAGTGTCAAACTAGGTTTGGGTGTTTGAGAAACACAAATTATCTACGTTACTCTCTAATCACATGGGCATCCGGAATTGAGGATTATGGAAGTTGGCCTGAGGCAGATTACCCATGGAACCAGCAATATAAGGTGGAAAACCTTATTAATAACGATATATATTTTACAATAACACTTGATACACTTTCATCAGACTCAATAATCCAGACAATATATATAAATGGAGAATATTTAGATAGCGGATATATAACAAAAGAATATTACAACGAATTTTTAGAGAGATCAAAAGATTTAAATTACTTAGAATTAGGCAGATGTACAATGACCGAAGTCTCAAATTGGTGCTACACAAAAGGCTTATGCTATACAACAAGAATGTATAATAGAGCATTAAATAGTGACGAAGTATCAAATAATTATACTGCTACCATTGCATATCGCAACTTGTTGCTAAATAGTGATTAAAAAAATTATTTTGGGGCATTGCATTTTTCAAAATATGCGTTTTCGTTTTGCTTAAGAAAATTGTGAAGAAATTTTGAAAAAAATTTCTTCACTCTACTTTTGTATGCCTAATTCTCATAAAAATTCTTTCCTTTATTTTTTAATCCATAAATACATTCCAGTTATTTTATCTGGATTATATTCAAACCCTGCCTTTTCATAAAAAGCTTCATTTCCAGCAGTAGGAGTAAGTTCTATTTGCATTTTTTCTCCATCTGATACATTATCTTCAACTAATTTTTTAAGTTCAGAAGTAATTTTAAGTCCAATACCTTGTCCTTGAAATTCAGGTTTTACACATATGTCGGTTAACATACAAACGATACTATTATCACCAACAACTCTACCAATACCAGCAAGCTTATTGCCAACAGTTGCTTTTACCATGTACAT
>CAZXVQ010000057.1:0-5745 GCA_964644295.1 uncultured Clostridium sp. | reverse complement strand
AAACCATTTACATTTGAAGGAAAGAAAAGATTAACACAAGCAGACAGAGGAATAGAAAGCTTAAAAAGCAAAGTAGACACATTGGTTGTTATTCCTAACGATAAATTACTACAAATTATAGACAGAAAAACATCAATAGTAGAAGCATTTAAAATGGCAGATGATGTTTTAAGACAAGGTGTTCAAGGTATATCTGATTTAATTGCTATACCAGGACTTGTTAACTTAGACTTTGCAGATGTTAAAACAATAATGTTAAATACAGGAATGGCTCATATGGGTATTGGACGAGCATCTGGAGAAAACAGAGCAGAAGATGCTGCAAAACAAGCAATTCAAAGCCCATTATTAGAAACATCAATTGAAGGGGCTAGAGGAGTTATAATAAACATTACTGGTGGAAGCAACCTAGGCTTACATGAAGTAAACACAGCAGCAGAATTAGTACAAAGAAGTGTAGACCCAGAAGCCAACATTATATTTGGTGCTGTTATAGATGAAAGCCTTGATGAAGACATTGTAATAACTGTTATTGCAACAGGATTTGAAAAGGACGATGAAAAGGTTCCAAGTCTAGGAGATGTGACAAGTAAAACATGGACACCAAAGACAAATCCTACAGTAGACACGTCAAATTCAAATGGAGACATAGATATTCCGACTTTTTTAAGAAAAAATAAAGGTAAATAAATAACTTTATAAAAATTAATATATGTTTATAAAAGAAATAATCTATTTTTGTAGATTATTTCTTTTTTTCGTGCACAAGATGTGACAGCTTTTTAAAAATATGGAGAGTATAATAGTTAAACAAATATGGAAAGTGTGGATTTAAAAACTTGACTATTTATTTAGATATAATATTTGTGGAAAATGTTTTAATGAACTATATCATTTTATTTGCAACACTTGTAATAATAAAAGCAAAGGCAAAACATCAGCAAATAAGACTGCTACTATCCAGCTTTATAGGCAGTATATATGCAGTAATTGTATACCTAAATGTGCTTAAAATATACTCGAACATAATAGCCAAAGTAACATTATCTATAGCAATGGTCTATATAGCTTTTGGAGCAAAAAATTTTAAGCAGCTTTTAAAGCAAATGTTAATTTTTTATTTAGTATCGTTTATTTTTGGAGGTTGCACGTTTGCTTTAATTTATTTTATAAAGCCGGAAAATGTGCAAATTCATAATGGAGTGTTTGTTGGAACATATCCAATAAAAGTTGCAATTATTGCGGGAGCTGTGGCATTTATAATTACACAGATAGCATTTAAAATAAACAAAATAAAATTAGATAGAAAAAATCAATTTGTAAATGTTGAAATTTTTTATAAAGACAATGTATTAAAAACAAAGGCACTTTTAGATTCGGGCAATATGCTAAAAGACCCTATTAGTGGAATGCCAGTGGCAGTAGTGGAAAAACAGGAATTAGAAAAAATAATACCGGAGGAATTTTTAGATTACGTAGAGAGGATTATGGGAGGTGATTTGAAATTTACACATGACGAAAATGCTTCAAATGAATATTTAAAAGGAAAGTTTAATGAATATTTATCTAAGATTAGAATGGTGCCGTTTATGTCTATAGGAAAAGAAAATGGAATGTTAATTGGAATAAGGGTGGACAAAATAAAATTAAAAACTGATGATATAAAAGTAGAAAAAGAAAATATAATTGTTGGAATATACAATAAAAAGTTAACCAAAGACAATAGATATAACGCATTAATAGGATTAAATTTATTGGAGGGGGAAGAAAATGAACTTGTTGCAAATTCTGAAAAATAGTGCAAATGTAATTTATGCAAGATATATAAAAGAAAGCGATATTGAAAATATTGAGCTATTACCAATATTTTATGTAGGAGGAGCCCAGACATTGCCTCCGCCACTCACTCCAGAAGAGGAGGAAAATGCTATAAAAAAATTGTCTGAGGGGAACAGGGAAACAAGGCAATTACTAGTGGAAAGGAATTTGAGGCTGGTGGTATACATTGCAAAAAAATTTGAAAATACAGGAACAGGTATAGAGGATTTGATTTCAATAGGGACAATAGGCTTAATAAAAGCTATTAATACATATGATGCAGGAAAAAACATAAAACTTGCTACATATGCGTCAAGGTGCATAGAAAACGAGATTTTAATGTATCTTAGAAGAAGCAATAAAATAAAAGGCGAAATATCAATAGATGAACCTCTAAATCAAGACGGAGATGGAAATGAGCTGCTTTTATCAGACATACTGGGGACTGATTGTGATTCGATTTCAAGGGGGTTGGAGGACGAAGTAGATAAAAAGCTACTAAAGTCTGCTATAGCAAAGTTAAATACGAGAGAAAAAAATATAATGGAATTAAGATTTGGCTTTATAACTGGAGATGAAAAAACTCAAAAGGAAGTTGCAGATATACTTGGAATTTCGCAAAGCTATATTTCTAGGCTAGAAAAGAAGATAATAAACAAAATGAAAAAAGATATTTTAAGTAAAACCGGATAAAATCTTTCTTTTTCGACAAATTTATGTTAAAATATGTTCAACTAAATTTGTTGGATTGGAAAAAAGATGAATATTAAAGAAAAAGCAAGAACAATTAAAAATAAACCATTAACACTAAAAAACAAAAGATATATTTTAATAAAAAAGAAACCTTCTAAAAAAATTAAGCGAATAACAATAAAAACTTACTTAAAGAAAGGAATAATTGAGCTTCTTAAGTTATCTGTTATATTTGCTTTGGTTTCTATAATGCAAGCTGTTATTAATGGAAATCAGTTAGAATTCTATGAAACAGCTCTTAAAGTGTTTAATATAGACGAAGCCTTACAGGCGTTTCAAGAATTAGGCGAATTCTTATGCTTTAACATTACAATATCAATAGCTATATATTTAATTTTTTATGCAGTTACGAGCAGAAAGAAAATCTCATTAATAGCTATGACATCTATATTATTTATATACGAAATTGCAAACTATGTTGTTACAACATTAAGAGGGTCGTCGTTAACAGTGTTAGATATTTTATCTGTAAGAACGGCTTTGAATGTTTCAAAAAATTTATCTATAAAATTTTCGGCTGGGTGCATAGTGGGAATAGTAATTTTCATAATCACAATAATACTTATATGTGTTTTTTACAAAAAAAGCAAAAAGCAGAAGGCAGGATTTAGGCTATTAAGTGCTGCCACAGGAATAATTGCTCTAGTTTTGATATTTAATTCGCAGGAAGTAAGTTCTATTCCTATATGGGATGTTGACGAAGCGTATAGGGTATATGGAACGAACCTAACATTTGTTAGAATGTTAAAAGACTTAAAAGTACAAGCACCTGAAAATTACAACAAAACAGAAGTTGAAAATTTGCTAGAACAATATGTTGCAGACTCTACAGAAACTGCAGAAGATGTTAATATTGTAATTATCATGAATGAATCTTTTGCAGATTATAAAGATTGCGAAGCAATGGGGCTTACACAAGACGTTATACCGTTCTTTCATTCTTTGCAAAAAGAGGATAATGTTATAACGGGCATTATGTATTCAGATTATTTTGGGACAAAGACAGCCAACATAGAATATGAATTGCTAACTCAAAATACAGCAGCATTTTTGCCAGAGGGAGCAATCGTGTATCAACAATACATAACAAGCAATGTAGATTCGCTTGTTAGCAAGTTGAATAATTTAAACTATACAACACATGCCATACATACATGGTTCAGCAGTGGATATAATAGGCCGAGAGTATACAATTTGCTAGGGTTTAATGATTATAAATTTAAAGAAGCCTACGATGATTTAGAATATGATTTGTCTGGATATACAACAGATGCGTCAGCCTACTCTAAAATAATAGAACAATTCGAGGAAAAAGCTGAAGGAGAAAAAATATTTTCTTTCAATGTTACAATGCAAAATCATATGCCATATTCAACATTAGATGAAAATGCGGAAATATACTCGGATTATAATACTGACGTAAACTCATATATGCAAAGACTTAGAAAGTCGGACGAGGCATTAGAAACACTAATAGAGTATTTTAGAAATTACGATGAAAAGGTTATCTTGCTGTTTTTTGGAGACCATCAACCTAATTTGTGGGTGTGGGAAGTAATTACAGATGATGATTACAAATATCAAGTTCCTTATTTAATATGGGCCAATTATGACATAGACGAAAATCAGTATGGAGACACAAGTGCAGTATTTTTGCAAAGTATTTTATTACAAACGGCAAATCTGCCAAAAGATGAATACACAAATTATATGATAGAATTAAGACAGGAGATTCCTGTAATTACAGCAAATTACTACATAGCAAGCGATAATCAGAGATACAATTTAGATGATGAAACTTCTCCGTATTACGAGAAATTGCAAGAGTACAAAAACATAGTATATTATCAGATGTTTGATAAAAATTGAATAAATGAGCCTCCTTTGGAAATACTAGTAAAAGTATTTTCTAAAGGAGGTTTTGCTTTGATAAACAAGGTAGAAATATGTGGTGTAAATACCGCAAAATTACCAGTACTATCAAACGAAGAAAAAACCGAACTATTAAATGAAATAAAAAACGGTAGTCAAGAAGCCAGAGAAAAATTTGTAAGTGGTAACTTGAAGCTGGTTTTAAGCGTAATAAAGAGATTTTATGGTAGAGGTGAGAACCTTGATGATTTGTTTCAAATCGGGTGCGTTGGACTAATAAAAGCGATGGATAATTTTGACCTAAGCCAAAACGTTCAATTTAGTACCTATGCTGTGCCGATGATTGTGCGGAGAAATCAGAAGGTATTTAAGGGATAACAATATGGTGCGAGTTAGCAGGTCTGTAAGAGACCTGGCATATAAAGTGCTAGCAATAAGAGAAAGAGAACTAAAGGAAAAGCAAAGAGAAATTACTGTAGAAGAAATAGCAAAAGAATTAGAAGTTAGTAAAGAAGAAATTGCATTTTGTTTAGACGCAATTCAGGAGCCAATATCCTTGCAAGAACCAGTCTATGGAGATGAGACAGACAATATATATGTAATGGATCAAATAAAAGATAAGAAAAACAGTGATGAGAATTGGGCGGAGAATTTAACTATATCTGAAGCACTAAAAAAACTAAGAGAAAAGGAAAGAAATATAATAAACAAAAGATTTTTTGAGGGGAGAACACAAATGGAGGTGGCAGAGGAAATAGGAATATCTCAAGCCCAAGTATCCAGGCTGGAAAAGAGCGCAATAAACCATATTAAGCGAATATACAAATAAAAATTGAGGAATAGCTGATATTTAGAAGAATATTGGCTATTATTTTTGAGGTTTTTGGGTGTATATTTTAAATGTTGCAGAATAAAATTATATAGTAGAGGTATTATTTATATGGAAGGAAAAGGATTAGACTTTAAACACAAAGAAGTAATCAATATAAATACGGGCAAAAGAATGGGATATGTTCAGGATGTTTGTGCAAATTTGGAATCGGGAGAAATAACATCTATAATTGTGCCTGGAGAAAGAAAGCTTGCAAGTATGTTTTCTAATAAAAATGATATTGAAATAGAATGGCAAAAAATACGCTGTATAGGTGATGATGTGATTTTGGTAGATGTGTGAAATCCTTTTTAATAATTTTGGGGTGCGCGCTAAAAAAACCGTGAATTGTAGCATACCTGTACAAAATTCCGCAAAAAAAATTAAAAAAGTTGTTGACAAACACTGAGAAAGATGGTAAAATAAATTTC
>CAZXVQ010000056.1:0-5945 GCA_964644295.1 uncultured Clostridium sp. | reverse complement strand
AACCCCTTGCAATTAGGTTGTTTTAAGTGCTATTTCAAAAACCATATAGTATTTATCTATATGGTTAAATAAAAAAACGTATAATTGTTGAAATTACACAATTACACGTATTTTTATGTTTTATTTTTTTGCGAAAAATTTTACCAAAAATTTTCTTGAAGAAATTGTCAAAAAGGCTTGCATTCTAGCAAATTTATTGCTAGAATATGAATTGTAAATTAACCATATAGATAAATATTTTACGACATTTTTATCATATTTTTTTTATCATTTCTTTTATTTTACTCATGTTCTCCATTGTTTCAATATAGCCTTGATTATAGCAATAGTCTATTTTCTTTATATTAAATACATTAGCTTCTTGTAAATCTAGCGTAAGTGCAAAATCGCTACTTGCAATTTCCGCATCTGCTCTTTGTTCAAACAATATGTCTATTGATTTTAATGCTACCTCAAATACATTTTTTGGATCTGATTGGGTTTGTGAACCAAATCTAATACTTAAAACCTTTTCTGCTCCTAATTTTCTTACCTCTAAAGCTGGCAAATTGTCTATTACTCCACCATCTACAAATTTATGTTTATTATAAATGGTTGGGGCAAACATTCCCGGATAGCTTGCACTGGCTCTTACCGCCTTCCCAATTGTTATATCTCTTATATATTTATCCTCTGCAAAAGTCACATCATATTCATGATTTGTAAATACATATTTTTTATTTTCTTTAATGTCTACAGTTGGCATTACAATTGGCATTTTTAACTCTGTAATATTTTTAAACCCTTTTATTCTAGCACATTCGTTCATTGCACATTCAATGCTTTCTCCTGAAAGTACCCCATATCCCATGAGATTTCTTCTTCCTTTAATATTTGTCCAATAATAATTAGGGTCTATCCTCATTACTTCTTTAGAAAAATATTTGAACAGTTTTAGCATTTCATCTGAATTATAGCCCATGGCAAATAATGCCGCAACCATACTGCCAATGCTTGTTCCTCCAACATATTCAACTTTAATGCCGTTTTCTTCAAGAGCCTTTAAGGCCCCAATGTGCCCTGCTCCTTTAACGCCACCGCCGGCTAAAGCTAAACCAATACCCATAACTATCAGTCTTCCTTTCGAATTTTATATTCTTGCTACCAATTTATCGAATTTAGAATATATGTATTTTTCTAATTTTTTCATAAATTCTTCTGATTTTATTTCTTTTTTTGCCACCATATCTAAACCCTTCTCCCAGCTTGCTGTAAGTTTTGGATTTAACATATCTGGCATAGAGCGATTTACTATGTCGTAAATAATTTCCCCCTTTTGTGTGGGTGTTATTATTTGAGTTTTAGTGTTTATTTGTATGTATTGTATTTTTTCCAGTTTTTTTATAATTTCTGCTCTTGTAGCACTTGTGCCAATTCCAGCACCTTTTATTTGTTCCCTTAATTCCTCGTCCTCTATAAGTTTTCCCGCATTTTCCATTGCTAAAATCATAGAGCCCGAATTATACCTTGTTGGCGGATTTGTTTGTGCTTCTTTTGTTTCATAGTTTGACACATTCAATTCCTGCCCTTTTTTTAACTTGCCGAGTGCAGATAAATTATCTTCTTCGTTTTGCTCGTTTTCTTGGTTGTTTTCCACATTTTGTGCATTTTCTGTGGATTTTTCTACTTGTGTTTTATTGTTTTCTTTTCCTTTTAGTACTTCTAAGTATCCCTGCTTTAAGCAAACTCTTCCGCTTGCATTAAATTCTTCTTTATAGTCTCCGTTTTGAACTTCAACGGTTACAGATATTTTATTAAATTCTGCAGGTGGATAAAATATTGCCAAAAATCTTTTTACTATTAATTTATATACATTTTTTTGCAAATCTGACAAGCTATTATAGTTTTCGTAGCCTTGCCCTGTTGGTATTAGTGCATAGTGGTCTGTAATTTTGCTATCATTAACATATTTTGTTTTTATTAAATCTGTAGAATATTTTTCTTGCACCATTTTGTTTATAATTTGTTGCACTTCTTCGTCCTTGTAGCCTTTTGCAATTCCATTTAGATTTTGCTTTATTACTTTTGCAACAGCAGTTGAAATAACTCTTGCATCTGTTCTTGGATATGTTACTAGCTTTTTTTCGTACAAATTTTGTATTATTTCTAGTGTCTCATCAGGTTTAATTTTAAACCTTTTGCTACATTCGTTTTGGATTTCTGCTAGGTTAAATAAAAGTGGGGCGTTTTCTTTTTGCTTAGATTTTTTTATTTCCTTTACTATCGCTTTTTTATCTTTAAGAGATACTATAAAATCTTTTGCATCTTGCTCTTTTTTGAATCCACTTTCATTGTATAATTTTGGTGAATCTTTTTGAGAAGAACTATCTGTAACCTTCCATTCTGCAGTAAATCCTGTAAAATCTCCTGTTATTTTATAATATGGAACTTTTACGAAATTTCTTATTTCCCTTTCTCTTGATACTACCATGCCCAAAACGCATGTCATTACACGCCCTACAGATATGGACATTTTATCCATATTTAGCTCTTTTGCTGCTCTTCTTCCATAAATAATTGAAAGAAGTCTTGAAAAATTTATTCCAATTAAATAATCTTCTTTTGCCCTTAAATATGCACTATCTGACAGGCTATCATAATCACATAAGGGTTTTGCTTCTTGAATTCCTCTTTTTATTTCCTCTTCTGTTTGTGAATCTATCCAAACTCTTCTTCTATCCGCTTTATTTACGCCAACCATTTGCTCAACAAGTCTATATATGTATTCTCCCTCACGTCCAGAGTCGGTTGCAACATATACAGTTGATATGTCGTCCCTTGTAAGTAGCATTTTTACAACATTAAACTGCTTTTGTGCATCTGGAATAACCTCGTACTTGTACTCTTGTGGCATAAATGGAAGTGTATCTAATCTCCAAAACTTTAGATTTTCGTCATATTTTTCTGGATATGACATTGTAACCAAATGTCCTCTACACCAAGTTATAATCCAGTTATTGTCTTCTAAATAGCCATCTTTTCTGGGGGCATTTACCTTAAGCACCTTTGCAAATTCCATTGCAACAGATGGCTTTTCCGTTATTAATAAGTTTTTTGGCATTTTTCTTGCTCTTTTCTATAATATTTTAAAATTCAATTATATCCATTTCTGATGTATAACTGTTATTTCCATATGCAAATATAATATATAATTTTCCGTTTTCTCCAATAAAGTATGTAGAAATATTGTCAATCTGATACATATCGCTATTTACGTCTCTTGTGTATGTTTCGTATCCAGATGCTTGTATTTTGTTTGCCTCTTTAATGGCATTGGTAATTTCAGTATTTATTTTTTTGGTAACTTCGTTTGTTGTTAGGTTTCTTGCAGAAATTGCATCATATATGCTTACCTCTTCTTTTGTTTGCAAATTATAATTATATGTTTGAACAATTATTCTTTGTGCACTTGCGCCCTCTTTTAATGTGGATTTAATTACAACAGATAAAATATCTCCGTTAATATAGGCTGTATAAGATATGTTATAAATTGTGTAAACTTGCGAATTATTTAGCACCTCTGTTACTTTGTCTGCAAACACTTCTTGGGTAATTGTATTAAATGCTCTTGCCTCGTCTGCATTTACGTTTACAACAGGCAGGCAAATATCAATTTCGTATTTATCCGGCTCTGCGTCTTGGTTTTCGTATGCTGTATAAACTATTTCCTTGCTGCTATCAAATTTATTTACTGTACTTGTATCATAGCCATTTAGATTTATGGAATTATTGAATATTTGATTAAAATCCTTTTTTAGCTCTTCTTGGGACTTTTCCTCTGCTACAGTGTTTACAGTTTCGTTATTTTCTGGTTTGTTTTTTAATATTACCTGGTTATATACTGTTGCAACAACACATGCTATGCAAACAATAATTATTGCTATATACATTATTTTTCTATGATTCATACATTTTTCCTTCATTTCGATTTTCAAATATTATAACATGTGATTTTGCAAAATTCAATGTTACGCTTTAATTGTTGTATATAATTTGAAATTTTGGTAAATACTAGAATTATAGAGCCAGATGTACAGCTTTTACCCGCCAAAAGAAAGGAATGGAATTTTTTAGTATGAGTAAAAAATCTATTGTGATTGCTATGGTTGCAATAATTGCAATTATTATAATACTATTGTCAATTTTAATGTTTAATTTAAATAAACGTGCCGGTGTTGAAGTAGAGGAAAACTCCAACGTAGTACGAACAACTCAAGTTATAGAAGATGTTTCTCAAACTAATTCTTTAAAAACGAGCTCTGAAACTGTGAAAATATCGCCAAATGCCTCTATATTATTTTTAAAGAGTTACGAAGATTGCGGTCATACTACAAAAACAAAAGAAACCGTGTCTTCAGAAATGGTTAATTTGACCGAGGACGAACTTAAAAATTTGTATAGTGATTGGCAAGTTAACAAATTTTCTTCTACAGAAATTGAATTAATAAAAAATTTTCCCGGTAGCTGCGATGAGCATTACTGCGTAAAAGCAACTGATGGCTATGTTTGCATTTACCATATACAAAGTGATGGCACATTAAAATTGTACGAAACCACGCAAATAAGCATAAAATACTTGCCAGAAGCAGATGTCTCCGAATTAGAACAAGGTGTTGTTCTGTATGGGAAGGAAAATTTAAACTCTTATATAGAAAACTTTGAATAAAGCCATAAAAAAGCAAATGATTTTTAAAAACCATTTGCTTTTTTATTATTTTTTTATTACCTCTTTATTTTCTGCACTTAGCTCTTCTTTATTAACATATCCTTCTTGATAAAATTCTTTAAAATACATTACAAGTGCAAATATTGTTAATGCTAAAGCTAAATAATATATGTATATATCTACATGATATGAAATGTTAAAATTATAAACTACTAATGATGCAACTATGGCAATGTAAAACACTACTGTTGCAAGTTTTCCATACCATCTGCTAGATACTACCAATTGCTTTCCATAAAGGAACGCAGCTCCTGCTATCATAAAACCTTCTTTTATAAATACTATTATTAATATCCAGTTTGGTATAATATCCACAAGAGATAAAGCTATAAGTGTTGCAATTTGTGTACACTTATCTGCAAGCGGGTCTATTAACTTCCCAAAATTTGTTATAAAATTAAATTTTCTTGCAATAAATCCGTCTAATACGTCGGTTAGCCCTGACACTGTTAAAAATACAAATGCTGCAATATAATATTTATTTACAATTGCTCCAAATATAAATGGTATAAAAACAAATCTGCTTATTGTTAACATGTTTGGTACGTGTTTAAACATTTTTCTTCCTCCCTATATTATTACTACATCACTTTTATAGTTAACTCATTTGTGCCATCATAATCAATTAGTACTTTTTGTCCGTTTGCTAGTTCATTTCTTAATATCATTTCCGAAAGTTCATCTTCTACATACCTTTGAATTGCTCTTCTTAGCGGTCTTGCTCCATATTTTAAGTCAGTGCCCTTTTCAAGAAGATATTTTTTTGCCCCGTCTGTTAATGCAATGCCAATATTTCTATCGTTTAGTACCTTTTGCGTATCTGCAATCATCAAGTCTACTATTTGCAATAATTGTTCGTTCGTTAATGCGTCAAATGCTACAATTTCATCTACTCTATTTAAAAATTCTGGTCTAAATAAATCTTTTAAAGCTCCTATCATTTTGTTTTTGGTATCCTTGCTTGTTCCCCCAAAGCCAATAGAATTTGTATTTAGGTCTGATCCAGCATTTGAAGTCATAATTATAATTGTATTTTCAAAGCTTACAGTATTTCCTTGTGAATCTGTTAATCTTCCATCATCCAACACTTGTAGCAAAATATTAAATACATCATGGTGAGCTTTTTCGATTTCGTCTAGCAAAATTATTGAATATGGATTTCTTTTTACTCTTTCTGTTA
>CAZXVQ010000055.1:0-5990 GCA_964644295.1 uncultured Clostridium sp. | reverse complement strand
TTAAAGCTGGTAGATGTAGTAGTAGAAATACTAGATGCGAGGATACCGATTTCAAGCCAAAATCCACAGGTGGAAAAACTTATAAAAAACAAAAAAAGAGTAATAGTTTTAAATAAGGCAGACCTTGCAGAAGAGGGCGAAAACAAAAAGTGGATAGATTATTTTGAAAAAAATAAAATTCCAGCAATACTTTGCAATTCAAATAATGGCGAAGGAATAAACAAAATAGTATCGAAAATAGAGTCAATAATGCAAGAAGAAAGGCAAAAAGCAGAGCAAAAGGGACGAATTAATAAAACAATTAGAGCAATGATACTTGGTGTTCCAAACGTTGGTAAATCCTCGTTTATTAACAGAGTATCAAATAAAGTAGCAATGCAAGTTGGAAATAAGCCAGGAGTTACAAAGCAAAAACAGTGGATACGTTTGCAAAACAACATAGAATTATTGGATACGCCAGGCGTTTTATGGCCTAGACTAGATGGCAAAAATACTGCCTTAAATTTAGCATATACCGGAACAATAAAAGATGAAATTTTAGAGGAAACAGAAATAGCATATAATTTACTAAAATATCTACTTCTAGAATATAAACAAAACGTAATAGAAAGATATAAATTAAATGAGAATATTGTAGAAAAGATTTTAACAAATGAAGAACTTGAGGAAAATGAACGAATCGTAGAGATTATGAGCTATATTGGTGAAAAAAGAGGTGCCATACAAAAAGGCAATAACATAGATTTGGAGAAGGTGTCTAAATTGATACTGGACGATTTTAGAAGCGGAAATTTAGGAAGAATAAGCTTGGAAAAAGCAAATTAATTGAATAAATTAAATAAAAGATACAACAAGAATAAAAGCGAAGAAATGAAACTTAAAAGTAAATAATGGAGGAAAAATGTTAGAACAAACAAATAGCCTAAAAAATGTGGAAGAAGTAAATACAATGTCTCCACTAACTTGGGCATATGTAGGAGATAGTGTGTATGAATTATTTATTCGAACATACCTAGTAAACAAAACCAATTTAAAGCCACATATGTTACATATAGAAGCAATAAAATATGTTAAGGCAAACGCGCAGGTAAAAATACTTAATAAAATATATGAAAATCTTACGGATGATGAAAAGGAAATTGTAAGAAGAGGCAGAAATGCACAAAATCACCATGTGCCCAAAAGTTCTACTGTAGAAGAATATAGCTATTCAACGGCTTTTGAGGCCTTGATTGGCTACTTATATCTAACAAAACAGACCCAAAGGCTACAAGAAATATTGAACATGGTTATTGACTAAACTCAAAAAAGGTGGTATATTATAAAAGTAATTTTTAATGGCCCCTTGGTCAAGCGGTTAAGACGCGGCCCTCTCAAGGCCGAATCATGGGTTCAATTCCCGTAGGGGTCACCACATATTAAAACTCTGTAACTGTTGTTAGAGTAACAGTTGCAGATTTTTTTAATTTAAATTTAATGCAATAGTAATTAGCTCTGCCGGCAACACCAAAAAAACAAACAAATTTTTGGAAAGCCTCTTGACAAAATAAAAAAATCGATGTATTATATATACGAACAAAAATTTGTAACCAAGGAGGCACGCATGATTACGACATTACATATAAAAAATATAGGAATAATAGATGACTTAACAATAGACCTGAGCAAAGGGTTAAATATTCTTACAGGAGAAACAGGAGCAGGAAAAACATTAATAGTAGATTCTTTAGAAATAATCGCTGGGGGAAGATTTTCTAAGGAGATGATACGTAAAGGAGAAAACAATTCTTTTGTTGAACTGTGCCTATATTTGCCCAATAATTCAATTTCTGTAGATGATAATGTAATAGTGTCTAGAGAAATAAATATTGCGGGGAAAAACCTATGTAAAATTAATGGAAGGCTGGTTACAGTAAACGAGCTTAAAGCTTTTATGCAAAATATTATAGATATTCATGGACAGTATGATAATCAAACGCTTATGAACACTGAATATCACACCATGTATTTAGACAAATTTATAGGTACAGAAATGGAAAAGTACAGTGCGGAATATTTAAAATTATATAGCGAGTACAAGGAGCTAGAAGAAAAACTAAAAAACAATTATGGTGATACAATAGAAAAACAGCGCAAGCTGGATTTACTACAATATCAATATAAAGAAATAAAAAATGCAAATTTAAAAATATCGGAAGACGAAACACTGGAAGATAGAAGGAAATTAATACTTAATTCTGCCAGGGTTTCAGAATCGCTAAATACTGTTAGTTATAATTTAGAAGAAACCGTTATAGATGTTGTAAACGACTCAATAAGGGCATTAGAAAAAATCGAAAATGTAGGCGATAAATATCAGCAAAAGCTAGTAGAACTAAAGAATGTATATTATGAGGTTCAGGAACTCGCAAGAGATATATCAAGCATGAAGGAAGATAATTTCTTTGACGAAGATGAACGAAATCAAATAGAGGAAAGACTGGACGAAATATATTCATTAAAAAGAAAGTATGGAAACACAATAAACGAAATTTTAGAGTATAAAGATAAGCTAGAATTAGAAATAAACAGAATAGAAAATTTAGACGAAGAAAATGCAAGAACAAAGCAAAGAATAAACGAACTTGAAGAAAAAATGAATAAAATTTGTGAAAAAATAACTGAGCTAAGAAGGCTTAATTCTACAAAATTAAACGAAAAAATAAACGCAGAATTAAATGATTTAGAAATGAAAAATGCTAAATTTAATGCTAAAATTATAGAAGATGAGATTTTTAGCAAAAATGGGAAAAGTCATGTTGAGTTTTTAATAAGTACAAACTTTGGAGAAGACGAGAAAAAGCTTAATAAAATTGCATCAGGTGGCGAGATGTCTAGAATCATGCTTGCTATAAAAACAGTGCTTTCAGACGTAGATGAGGTTCCTGTTTTAATCTTTGATGAAATAGACACAGGAATTAGCGGAAAAGCTGCAAATTCAGTAGGAATAAAACTAAGAAAAATAGCTAATAATCATCAAGTATTAGTTGTAACGCATTTAGCTTCAATTGCGGCTCAAGGAGAATATAATTATTACATATACAAAACAGTTGAAAACGAAAAGACGCACACAAAAATAAAACTGCTGGACGAAGAAGAAACAATAGAAGAAATTGCAAGAATATCATCAGGAGAAGTAACAGATATTGCAATATCTCATGCAAAGGAGTTAAGAAAACGAAATGCAGCGTAATGGAACATACAGAAGTTGAAAAAAATATTTACATATTAACGTTTCTAGTATATAATATGTACATAAAATGAGTAAGCACGTAATAAATATAATACTCAGAAAGGAAACACAAAATGTTTTGTGGGTAAAAAATATGTTTAATATTAATAAAAAAGTACTTTATATTATTATTGGTATATTGGCAATTTATACTATTATTGGATATTTAAGTAATCCAATGCAGCTTGTTGCACTGCTTCTTTCACTACCAGGCGTTATAATAGCAATTACATTTCACGAGTTTGCACATGCATATGCTGCAGATAAATTGGGAGACGATACTCCAAGGCTTCAAGGAAGACTAAGCCTAAATCCATTATCACACATAGACCCAATAGGCTTCTTTATGCTAATTTTTGCACACTTCGGATGGGGGAAACCTGTGCAAATAAATCCAAATAATTTTAATAGAAAGAGGTCTATGTCTGCTCAAGAGGCTATAGTATCTTTAGCGGGACCATTAATGAATATTGTAATAGCATTTGTGCTAACAGTACTATTATTTTTAATTGCAACATTTGCAGGAAGCTTTATACTAACTACAGCGGGAAGTTTGGTAGCACTTGCAATACAAATGGCTATTAGTGTAAATATAGGGCTTGGAGTTTTTAATTTAGTACCTCTACCACCTCTAGATGGCTCAAAAATACTAAATCATTTCTTACCATATAATGCAAGAGAATGGTTTGAACGTAATCAATATATTTTCTACATAATATTTTTAGTTTTATGGGTTACAAACTTAGTAAGCTATATTATATCTCCTGTAATAAACCTAGTTTCAAAAGGGATATATTCTCTTGTATCAGCAATATTTGGAATATTTGTATAGAACGGAGCAACAATGAAAGATATATTAATAATGCGGAATAGAATCAAGTTGTGACGAAACTTCTGTTGCAATTGTAAAAAATGGCAGAGAAGTATTGTCAAATGTCATAGATACTCAAATAAGCATACACGAAAAATTTGGAGGAGTAGTTCCAGAAATAGCTTCAAGAAATCATGTAGAAGCCATTTCAAATGTTATGAAAAAGGCTGTTAAAGACGCAAACATAAGCTTAAACAGTATTGATGCAATAGCATGCACATATGGTCCGGGTTTAGTAGGAGCATTACTTGTTGGAGTATCTTATGCAAAGGGTTTAAGCTATGCACTTAATAAACCTTTGATTGGAGTAAATCATATAAAAGGGCATATTGCAGCAAATTATATAACATATAAAGAGTTAGAACCACCATTTTTATGTGTAATGATGTCTGGCGGAAATACTCAAATAATACATGTCAAGGATTATACAAGTTTTGAGGTGCTGGGCAAAACAAAGGATGATGCAATAGGGGAAGCATTTGATAAAGTCGCAAGGGTTATAGGACTAGGATATCCTGGAGGCCCTAAAATAGACAAACTTGCACAAGATGGGCAAGCAAATATAGAATTACCACGAACACATTTTGAAAATCTAGACTTTAGTTTTAGCGGAATAAAAACAGCTGTAATAAACTTACGTCACAAAAACCCAAATATTAATAAAGCTGACCTAGCAGCAAGCTTTGAAGAGGCTGTTTCAGATGTATTAATTACAAATGCTAAAAAAGCAGTAGAAATTACAAATATAAATAAAATAGTTCTAGCTGGTGGGGTGTCTGCAAACAGCTATATAAGGCAAAAATTTGACCAACTGGCACAAGAACGTAAAATGGAAATATATTATCCAGACATGAAATTATGCACAGACAATGCTGCAATGATAGCATCTAGTGGCTATTATGAATTTGCTGCAGGAGAAAGAGCAGACTTAGAATTAAATGCTATACCAAATTTAACTTTAGCAAATTAGAAATTAATAAAATTACAGGAGAGGAAATAAATAATGTCTATATATGCAATATCAGATCTTCACTTATCATTTAATACAAATAAGCCAATGAAGGCATTTGGCTGGGGAGAATACGAAAATATAATAAAAGAAGATTGGAAACAAAAAGTACATAATGAAGATTTAGTGTTACTTCCAGGCGATTTCTCGTGGGAAATGCAATTAAAAAATACATATAAAGATTTTAAATTTATTTCAGACTTGCCAGGGAAAAAGCTGTTGTTAAAAGGAAACCATGATTATTGGTGGACAACCCTTAAGAGTATGCGAACATACTTAAAGGAAAATAACATATTAAATATAGATTTTTTGCACAATAATAGCTACGAGTTTGAAGATAAAATAATTGTGGGAACAAGAGGGTGGAACATAAACCCAGAGAATGAAGAGGAAAGCAAAATAAAGGCAAGGGAGTTAATTAGGCTAGAACTTTCTATAAAAGACGGGCTAGAAAAATATGGTTCAAATAAAGATATAATTGCATGTATGCATTATCCTCCAATAACTAGAGAAAGTACAAGCAATGAGTTTACAGATATACTGGAAAAATACAATGTAAAAAAATGTATATATGGTCACCTACATGGAAAAGCTCAAAAAATTGCAATAGAAGGAAATTTTAATGGAGTAGAGTACAAAATGGTAAGTTGCGATTTCACAGAGTTTAAATTAACTAAGCTCTATTAATAAATTTGAATAGATATTATTTATCAAAGATAAGCTTAATACAGTGTTTTACAATAAATACAGACTTACATAAAATCTAAAAAATGCTTGCAATATGTGGAATTTGTGGTATAATAAATGGGTCAATTTATTGAAAACAAGAAAGGATTTGA
>CAZXVQ010000054.1:0-6019 GCA_964644295.1 uncultured Clostridium sp. | reverse complement strand
TTCTGCTTGTGATAATCTTTTCTTTCCTTCAAATGTAAATGGTTTTGTAACAACTCCTATTGTTAATATTCCCATTTCCTTTGCACAAGACGCAACTACAGGTGCAGCTCCTGTTCCAGTTCCTCCGCCCATTCCAGCGGTTACAAACACCATGTCTGCTCCTCTTAATGCTTCGGTAATTTCTGCTCTACTTTCTTCTGCTGCTTGAGAGCCAATATCTGGATTTGCTCCAGCTCCTAATCCTCTTGTTATTTTTTCTCCAATTTGAATTTTTGCTGCTGCCTTTGATAAAAGTAAGGCTTGTCTATCTGTGTTTACAGCTATAAAGTCAACTCCTTTTATTCCCGAATCTACCATTCGATTTACTGCATTGGTTCCAGCTCCACCAACTCCAATTACTTTTATTGTTGCAGTTCCATCTAGCATTGTGTTTTCTTCTACACTACCGTCCATCATCATAAAGTTATTCCTCCCTATTTACTTATTGTTAATTCATTCTAATCTTTATTTTTCTAATGTACTTTTTGCACCCTTATTATGCATATTCTGCTGTTTCCTTAGCCCTTTTATTTTTACGAGTAAAAGAACTCTTTTATCTTGTCTAATAACTTAATAAATAAGTTTTCATTAGAATTGGCGTCTATACTGCTTGATACGCTTTTAGCAAACGGTCTTGCAGCGATGTACCTTACCAATGAGTATGCTGTTCTATATTCAGGCCTTACCACACTTATGAATCTGCCTGTTGCAAACTTGACTGGTATATTTAAAATTACCTTGCCAGCAACATCACTTTTGCTTATATTTGTTATTCCTTGACCTGTTAATATAACATTGTTTATTTTTGATTTTATCCCCTGATTTACTATGTCCTTATTTATCAGTGTGAATATTTCTTCAATTCTTGCCTCGATTATTTCTATTAATTCAGAGCTTTTTATTACTTTGTTTTTCACATCTTCTGCAGTATTAAGAACTATTTCGTTGTCATTATCTATATATGACCTCATTGCCAATCCATATTGTCTTTTTAGCCTCTCCGCTTCTTCTTCGGAAATATTTAACACAATTTGAATATCTTTTGTTATATTGTCTCCCCCCAAAGGTATTGTATTTGTATATTCAAATTTTGCTCCCTCGAACACTCCTATTTCTGTATTTCCGGCGCCTATATCAACAATCATTACATTGTCAGATAATTCGTTTGAATCTAGTATTAGATTTTTTTCTGCCAATGTAATTGGTACTATTCCGTCTATATCTATATCTGCTTTTCTACATATATTTGATAATTGTCTAACATAGTCTTTTTCTGCCAAAACAACCTGTGCGTTAATACTAAAGCTCGAAACCAAGTTGCCTACTGGATCGTCAACAACTCTACCGTCCTCTAATACAAACTTTCCAGTAACTATATCTATTATTGTTTTTCCCTCTGGTATGTCTATATCTTTAACTTGTAGCAATGCCGAAGATACATCTTTAACAGATATTCCGGCAAATTTATCTCTTATATTTTTAACAACACTATTTTGCACTATTGTTACATATTTACCTGATATTGTTATGTATGCAGAGTTGATTTTGATTTGTGCTTCTTTTTCTGCGTCTCGTATTGATTTTATTATGGCATTTGCTATTTCATCTTCATCTATAATTTTTGTTTTCTTAATTCCTTTACACTTATGTTCAACTGTATAGATAAGTTCTATTTGATTAAAATTATTAATTTCTCCAACTACTAAGCTGACTTTTGAGGAACCTATATCTATACCTACAATAATGTCTCCGACTGCCAAAATTAACTCCTCCAATTTTTCTGCTTTTTATTTTATCTAAGAATATTATATTTTGAAAAAAAAGTCAATACTTTTGTCATAATTTTGTAATATTTTTGTAACAATTAATTGTGCTTCTCATTATTCCACTAAATTTACAACAATTATTGTTGTTGATTTTCTTCCTTTTTCTTCTTTTTTTCTTCAATTTTCTTCATTGCAATATCAATATAGTATCTGCGAATAATCGCTAAATTTGTAAACATACGTCCCACAAATACAACTATTGCAGCAAGATATATGTCCACATTTAGCTTTTGCCCCAATATTGTAAGCAAAATTGCAAGTATTGCATTCCCAAAAAAACCTGTTATAAATATTGTAAGATTAAAATTCTTTTTTAGGTTAGCAACAATTCCACCAAACACAGAATCTAATGCTGCAATTATTGCAATTGCTAAATATCCCGAATACGTATAAGATACCATAGGGGCATACATTCCAATTAATGCACCTATTATGCAGCCAATTACTATTGCTATTAATATCATTCCTCAGTTACCTCCTCCATATATTTAATATCAGTTGTTCCTGAATATTTTGGAATTTTAATGTTTTTCTGTTCTTCAATTGTTACAGATTTTCCACTGTTGTTGTATTTGTCTACAAACCCGCTATTTTTCAGGCACAGCGTACTAGTTAGGTATGTTTGATTTCCTATTGCTTTAACAACATAAGGTGAAATTATTCGCTGAGATGGTTTTATTATTATATAAGAATCTATATCTACTATATCTGTCATATTCATTATTCTAACTTCATTTATAGATATTGCCTCTGCTCCTGCAAACCTTAATTCATTTATTAACTCAACTAGGTCTGCTGCCTCTATTGCATTTTTAGAAGTGTCTGTAAGAGTTAAAACAACTCCATCTCCTACAACATCAGTAGTTCCTAATATTAACTGCGATTTTTTTAGCTCCTCATCTAATAATTCCGAAGCTTCTTCGTTTGATTCTATTTTTGCGTTGTATTCTGCTATTGTTGCCTCGTTTTCCTCTAGCTTTTCGTATGCTTCCTCATACTTGCTTTTCCACTCAGAAATTTTTTCTCTTAGCTCATCTTCCCTCATGTTCTCTACGTCTGTTTCTACAACTTCATCTACAGTTTTAAATTGAATAAAAAGAACCGCTACTAATATAGCACATGCCAGAAATATGCTTATTGCCATAGCTATATTTGCCTTATCAAGTTTTATTTTCAAATGTTTCACCTCTCTCTAATCTACACTACTTATATATTTTGGATTTAAAATTCCCGAATATTTGTAAATAATTATGTTATCAGATGTTTTTACAGATGCTTGTATTGCCATATTAAGATATTCAATCGTTCCTCCAGGTCTTGTAAGTGCAGAGTTCATATAAACAGAGCTACCTATTGCTTTTATTACAAATGGTGAGCTTACTTTTTCTCCGTTTACATTTATTACATTACCTTCGCAGGTTATTGATGTTGTGGAAATTACACGTTGGTCATTTATGGAAATTGCCTCTGCTCCTGCATTTTTTAACTCATTTACTATTCCTAATATATCTCCATAATGTACTAGTGCATAACTTGGATCTATTAAAGTGCTATCTGACGATATATTTGTATTGTCTTTTAATGTTACTATTACTCCTTCTCCTTTTACATCTACCAGCCCTATTAGCATATTATTTTTCTTTAACTCTTCTTCCTTTTTCTCCGAGCCCTCTGTATTAGCACTTGCCGTCTGTCTTGCTTGCTCAAGAGCAGTTTCCGACTCCTGCAACGCCTCATATACAATATCATATTTTTCTTTCCATTTTAAAACCTGATCTCTTAGGTCGTTACTTGTAAGGCTCTGAGCCACTATTTTATTTGAATTATTAGTAGTTCTTATTTGAACCACAAGCATTATTGTTAATATAAGGCACATTATACCTAATGTTATGGCTATTTGTTTTTTGTTCAATCTCTTCACTCTCCTTTTCGGAATATTTATACGCTCTCTCTAAAAAAGGCATCTTCTGTGTTTAAATTCATGTTTATAAATATCTCTCCAGAATTTGTTTTTTCGTGTTCCAATATTCCAACCAAATACAACATTCTAGTTTCCAAATTGCTACAATCTCCTAAATATGCTATTTTGTTTTCTGTTTCAAAATATAATGTATAATTGTTTTGGTCTGAAACATCTAACTTTGTAATTAAGTCTGCAATTCCATGATTTTGAGCTAACTTCATAACTTTTAGCAATGTTCCTAATTTTGTTAAGTCATCTTGATTTAGCCTATTTCCAACTTTATAATCCTCTTTGGATGTTGTAGTTCCTACCAAAATAGGCAAATTTTGTTTTATGCTCGAAATTTCTAGCATATAGCCCTGATTGCTAACATATACATATCCATTTCCGTACTCTAGCATATAGCTGGCTTTTCTTTCTTCTACCACAATTTCTATTGTATCTGGTAGCTTTCTATGTATTGTAACGCTTTCTATGTAGGCATTTTCTTTAATGTTTTTTGTAACTTTAGGTGTATATATTTTAAACATATTCTCTTCTAGTGCTATGCCTGAAAGACTTTTTATTGTATCTGTTGAAACCACACTATTTCCAGACACTTTAATTGTTTTTATATTGAATATTGGAGACAACATTGTTGCAACTATTGCACCAACTATAAGAATAATAAGTGCGGTTATTTTTAGCACATTTCCTATTTTTTTATGTGATGTTTTATTGCTTGCTTTGCTATCTTCGTATACATCTGATTTTTCTATTTTTTCTTTGCCAGAACGGTTCTTCCTTGGTTTTCTTTTTGCTTTCTTAGACTGTGTGTTCTCCTTTACATTTTTATTCTGACCTGCTTTTTTGCCTGTATTTTGCTTTTTGGTTTGTTTTTTTGCTGTAGGTTCTGCAACTCTTGTAACTCCTATAATTATTTCATTGCCAAGTCCCTTTTCATCATAGCCTTGTCCATTTATGCGCATTGGAGAAGCAGACTGCGTTAAATCTGCCTTTCTCTTTTTATCTTTTCCATGAAGGTTCTTTTTTTGAATAGCCTGTTTTTTTAAAGCTTTGTCATTTTGTTTCTTTGCTTTAAGCTTTTCTTTTTTTCTTTTTTTCTCTTCCCTAGATTCATAATCATAATTATACAAATTCTTATTATCTTTTGATTGTTTTGTGGCCATTCCATCACCTTCTTCTTTATATTATATCTAAATCTTTAATTTTTTATTTTATGGTCTTCTTTCTCAATTTTTATGTCTGCACCTAATTTATTTAGCTTTTTGTCTATGTCTTCATAACCTCTTAAAATATATTCTATATCTGTAACTTTAGTTGTACCTTTGGCTACTAGACCTGCAAGAACCATTGCAGCTCCTCCTCTTAAATCTGTACTTCTAACAGTAGTTCCAGATAATTTTTTTACTCCTGTTATAATTGCAACATTTCCTTCTTGCTTGTTTTTAGCCCCCAGCCTTTTTAATTCGTATAAATATTTAAACCTGTTTTCAAATATGCTTTCTGTTATTACGCTTGTACCTTTTGCGGTAGCCGTTAGTGTTCCAAATATAGATTGCATATCAGTTGGGAATCCAGGATATGGCATTGTTTTTATCTCCACAGCCCTAAGCCTTTTGGGTGCTTCTAATAAAATAGAATTTTTATTTATTTCTATTTTACAACCCGCTTCTTCGAGCTTTGATGTTATTGGAATAATATGCTCTGGAATAGCATTTGTTATTTTTACTCTTCCGGCCGGTAATTGCTGCAGCACATAAAAATGTTCCTGTTTCTATTCTATCTGGCATAACTCTATATTGAACCTGGGACAGTTTTTTTACTCCAACAATTTCTATAACATTGCTACCTTCGCCTGTAATATTTGCTCCCATTTTTCTTAACATCTGCACCAAATCTACTATTTCTGGCTCTCTTGCAACATTTGTTATAACTGTTTTTCCTTCTGCCAAAACAGTTGCCAATATTATATTTTCTGTAGCTCCAACACTTGGAAAATCTAAGTCTATATTTGCCCCTATTATTTTATCACAACTACATCTAATAAATCCATACTCTTCTACAATATTTATGCCTAATTTTTTAAAAGCTTTTAAATGCAAGTCAATCGGTCTTGCGCCAATGTCACATCCACCCGGATATGAAAACGTTGCCTCTTTAAATCTGCCTAAAATAGCTCCCGCAAGTA
>CAZXVQ010000053.1:0-6116 GCA_964644295.1 uncultured Clostridium sp. | reverse complement strand
CATCATGTCCTCCACCAAGTCCTGCACCTCTTTGACGTCCAACTGCATCAATCTCGTCTATGAATACTATACATGGTGCTTTTTTCTTAGCTTCTTCAAATAAATCCCTTACACGTGATGCACCAACACCAACAAACATCTCAACAAAGTCTGAACCACTTATAATAAAGAATGGAACTCCAGCTTCTCCTGCAACAGCCTTTGCTAAAAGAGTTTTACCTGTTCCTGGCTGTCCTACCAAAAGTACACCCTTTGGTATGTGTGCTCCCATCTCTGTAAATTTGGCTGGATTTTTCAAAAATTCTACTATTTCTTCTAATTCTTCCTTTTCTTCGTCAACTCCTGCTACATCATCAAACATTACACGGTTTTTATCTGTAGGGCTTACCATTCTAGCTTTGCTTTTGCCAAATGTCATGGTTTTGTTTCCACCCTGAACATTTGCTCCTCCCATTAAGAAAAACCAGAATAATAAGAATATTACAAGAATTCCTATTGGTGTTAATAGTGTTAAAAATATTGCCCAAACAGACTCAGATTTTTCTGTAACACTAACACTTCCATCTTTCATGCTATCTTGTAAATTATCCATTAAATTCTCTACGCTTGGAATGTTTACTTTTTTCTCCGTATTATCATTTTTTATTTTAACAGTAGCAGAAAGTCCATCTGATTCTATTTCTATTGATTCAACCTGCCCTGCCTCTATTTTCGCAATTAAATCCGAATATGCAAGCTTAGTATTAGAATTCTCCAATACTGCTGATATTGTAACAACTATAATAACTCCTATTATTAGCCATACTGCTAATGTTTTTATACTATTTTTCAAAGTTTTTCCTCCTTTTTAATTGTCCCCTATCTATTTTTGTATATTATGAAAGACCGTTTCATACCTTGCAATATATCACATAATACTTATTATTTCAATACTTTATTTATATAAATCTTTTTGTTTTTTATTGTAATTTTTACATTCTTATTTGGCGTTAAATACTTGTTGCCTATATTATTTCCACATAATTTAATTATATCCTCAACATGTTTCTTTTCTATGCCTTTTGAAGAACCAAATAATTTTTTTACACTATACATTATTACTTTTGATTTTATTATATAATCCAATTCGTTAAATTTTTTTAAATCCAAAACAATTTCTTCATGGCTTTGTGATTGTAAAATATCGTTATATGTATTTAAGGTTATTTTTCCCATATAATCTTCTTCATCTGTGATTAATTCAGATAATCTATCTATTGTTTCTATTATATTTGGATTAAATTCCTTTTTTAAATATGGAATTAATTCGTTTCTAATTCTATTTCTAGTATATGTGTTATCATTATTTGATTTGTCAAATTTGGGATTTATATTTTCATTTCTGCAATATTCTTCTATTTCTTCCCTATTACACTTAATTAAAGGTCTTATAAATCGACCTTCTTTATATACTTTTATTCCGCAAAGTCCTGACAGCCCACTTCCTCTAAGCATGTGCATAAGCACAGTTTCAACATTGTCATTTTGATTATGTGCAATTGCTATTTTATTAGCATTTATCTGGTCTGCAATTTCATTAAAAAATTTATACCTTTCTTTTCTTCCCGCTTCTTCTGTTCCAATTTTTTCTTCTTTTGAAATGTTTATAATTGGAACATACTTTACAAAACATGTAATGTTATGAGCCTTACAATATTTTTTTACATATTCTGTCTCTTCTTCTGCCTCTTTTCTAATCATGTGATTTAAATGTGCAACTGCAATTTCTTTTATTTTTAAGTCTTCTTTTAAAAATAATAAATTGTCCAAAAGGCACATTGAATCTGGGCCACCAGAAACTGCAACAACTACTACATCATTTGGCTCTATTAAATTATATTTTTTTATTGTTTGTAAAATTTTTTCTCTAGTCATTTCATTCCTTTTCCGGTTATTCCTTTTATAATACCAAGATTAATGTTCATCATCTCTATACTTGTCCAAGTTTGCAAATTTTGTATAGTTACCAATCCAAGCAAGTTTTACAGTTCCAGTTGAACCTGCCCTTTGTTTTGCTATAATTACTTCTGCTACATTTTTTTCTTCCGAATTTTCGTTATAATAATCATCTCTATACAAGAACATTACAATATCCGCATCCTGCTCAATAGAACCAGATTCACGCAAATCTGAAAGCATTGGTCTATGGTCAAGTCTTGCCTCTACTGCTCTTGATAGCTGTGACAAAGCTATAACTGGTACATCTATTTCTTTTGCAAGGATTTTTAAAGATCTACTAATTTCTGCAATTTCCTGCTCTCTGCTAGATGTTTTGCCACTTCCTTGAATAAGTTGCAAGTAATCAACAATTACAAGTCCAATATTGTGTTCCAGTTTTAATTTTCTACATTTTGCACGTATTTCCATTACAGATATTCCTGGAGTGTCATCAACATATATTGGTGCCTGAGATAATTCTCCAGAAGTTTCTGCAAGTTTGCCTAGTTCATCATCATTTAATTCGCCCGTTCTTACATTGTTGCTATCTACTAATGCCTCACTACATAAAATTCTGTTGCCTACTTGCTCTTTAGACATTTCTAGGCTGAATATTGCAACTGGCACTTTAGCTCTTGTTGCTGCATATGTTCCTATATTTAACGCAAAAGCAGATTTTCCCATTGCAGGTCTTGCTGCTATTAACACAAGCTCAGAGCCATGCAATCCCGCCGTTATTTTGTCTAAATCCGTAAAACCTGTTGGTACACCCGTTATATGTTGCTTTTGATTATACAATTCTTCCAATTTTGTAAATGATTCTACGAGTATGTCTTTAATTGGAGTATAGCCCTTTTGATTTTTATTTTGCATAACATCAAATATTTTCTTTTCTGCCATATCCATTACGGTTTCTACTTCTTCGCTCTGCTCATAGCCCATACTTGAGATTTCGTTTGCTGTTTTTATTAGCTTTCTTAATATAGATTTATCTTCTACAATTTTTATATATCTGTCAACATTTGCAGTAGTTGGAACTTTTTCTGGAAGTTCTACAATATACTCCAATCCTCCAACAGCCTCTAATTTTCCCATTGAGGTTAATTCTGCCTTTAGAGTAATTATATCTATTGGCTCTGCTCTATTATATATATTTAAAATTGCCGAATATATTAGTTTGTTGTCATCTCTGTAAAAATCCTCCGGCCTTAACACTTCAACTGCAGCAAATACAGCATCCTGGTCTGTAAGCATACTGCCTATGACCGCTTGCTCTGCTTCTATATCCTGTGGTGGTATTTTTCCTAGTTCCATAACTTTCTCCCTTTTTTACCATGCAATTATTCTGAAATTATACTAACTTTTAGTTTGCCAATAACTCCCTCAAATAATTTTATATCTACAGTTATTGTTCCAAGTGTTTTTACTGTTTCGGCTAAATTAATTTTCTTTTTATCTACATTAATGTTAAAGTCGTTTTTTAGCCCTTCAGATATTTCTCTGCTTGTAACTCCACCAAAAATCTTGCCATTATTTCCCGCTTTAACCTTTATGTTTAAAGTAATTTTATTTAATTTGGCTGCCAATTCCTCTGCCTGTTTCTTTTCCATGTCTTTTTTGAACTTGTTTGAATTTTGTCTTGCTATTAACTTGCTCATGTTTTCGTTGTTTGCTTCTACAGCCAACTTTTTAGGAAATAAATAATTTCTTGAATACCCGTCACTTGCCTCTATAACCTGATCTTTTTTGCCAACGCCTTTTATATCAGTTAATAAAATAACCTTCATGGCTTTCTCCTCTCCATTATTTTATATCTTTGCTCCACATATTTTACTATAAATCTTAATAAAAGTAAAGCCAAAAAACACATTCATATGCAAAACAGACAAAGGATAAAATCCCCTGTCTGCTTATTGATTTGTATAATACTTTACATTACCTCTGTAAAATATTCATTTATTCTATTTATTAACTCTTGCTTAACTTCCTCTTGTGTCATTCCCTCTATTTGAGCTCCAGCAACAGTTATGTGACCGCCTCCGCCAAGCTTTTCTAGTATTAATTGAACATTTATATCTCCAATAGACCTACCACTTATGCAGACTTTTTCGTCAATTTTTCCTATAACAAAAGATGCTGTAATATTACTTATTGTTAATAGTTCATCTGCTGCTTTTGCACAAATGATGTTTGAATCACTGTCTTCTTTATCATATGTTGATATTGCAATTGTATCGTTAATAATTTCAGATTTTGCAACAATTTCTGAAATTTTATTATAAGTTTCTAAATCACTTTGAAACCATTTTTTTACTCTTATAATGTCCACTCCGCACTTTCTTAAAAATGCAGCTGCCTCAAATGTTCTAACTCCTGTTTTAAATGTAAAGTTTTTTGTGTCCATCATTATTCCAGCATACAGTGCTTCTACCTCTATTTTTTCTAGCTTAGGTGTAGTTGCTGCATATTCTAATAATTCTGTAACAAGCTCACAGGCAGAAGATGCGTATACTTCATGAAACGTTAAAATTGCATTTTCTATGTAGTCTGTTCCTCTTCTATGGTGATCTATTACCGCTATTTTTTCAGTTTGATTTAATAATTCTGGCACTTCCACATAATTTTTCTTATCTGTGTCTACTACCACCAGCAAAGAATCTGAGTTTATTTTGTTCATTGCCTCTGCTTTATTTATAAGCACGCCTTGATATGCCTCTTGTTTTTCAAGGTCTTCTGTAAAAGTGTCTAAACTAGTTCCATTTTTTTCGCAAACAATATATGCTTCTTTTCCTATAGTTGATGCAATTCTGTATACTCCAAGGGCTGCGCCCATTGCATCTATATCGCAATTTGCATGTCCCATTATTATTATGTTGCTTGCACTAGACATAATTTCTTCTAATGCCTGTGCAACAATTCTAGCCTTTACCTTTGTACGTTTTTCTACCTCCTGGGTTCTTCCGCCAAAGAAATAATATTTTCCGGCTTGCTTTATTATTGCCTGGTCTCCTCCACGTCCAAGGGCTATGTCTATTACAGCTTTTGCTGATTTATACTTTTCTAGGTTTGTATCTCCCTCTCCTGAAATTGCTATGCTTAATGTTGACTGAATATTGTCCTGTGTTTTTGTTTCCTTTATTTCGTCCAATATTTCGAACTTGTCTTCTTTCATTTTCTCTATATTAAGCTGGTCAAATATACATACATATGTGTCTCTTTCTGATTTTATTGCAAGTCCATTGTATTTATTTACCCATGCATATACATTTTTTTCAACTTCAGAGGTGATTTTTAGCTTTTCTTCCTCTGTTGCCATTTGCATTAGCTCTTCGTAATTATCCATTACTACTATTCCAACACTTATTCTAGAGTCATTGTACTTTTGTAGCAAATTCTCATTCTCAGTTTCATCTAAAAAGTAGATTGTAGCCATATACTCTTTTTCTTTGCATTTTGTATATTCAGCTAATATTTTGTATGTTTTATCCCCTATTTGCGTTTTTTCACATATATAATGGTCATTAGAGTCGTTATTCTTTTCTATATTTAGTTTTAATTCTTTTATAATATTGGTTAAATGGCTTCCAATATCTACATTTGCAAATTCTTGTACAAAATTGTTACTCTTCCAAATTATATTCCCATTTGTTTCTACAACTACAAGCGGAAATGGCGAATTTATTATTGTACATTGAGCTGCTTTATCAACATTTAATGTTAACTCGTTAATATGTTCAGATATTTCCACTTTTCTTCTTTTATTTGACCATATGCTATATATTACAATTAATATATATACAATTATAGAAGGTATAATTGCTCTTCGTTCAATTATACTTAAAATTACTAATATTATGGCAATAATTATTAAATATATTTTAGTTTTGGATATTAGTTTATCTAAATTTACTTTGTTTTTCGGCATATTTTTCCTTCCCTTTTATTCGTAAGTTTTTGTTTACAATATTTATTTTACATTATTTCTATGTTTTTGTCAATTAACACGGCTGACTAACCCCAATTTATAAAGAATTTTTAAACCGTTATTTCTTTGCCTTTTTCCTCACATTTGTTATTCTTTATTAGCACAAAAGCATGCTCATCTAAAAGCCTTTTCTTTTTTATCCTTCAGCTTCTGC
>CAZXVQ010000052.1:0-6130 GCA_964644295.1 uncultured Clostridium sp. | reverse complement strand
AAATTTTGTTATAAGTTATTTTTTGATTTTGTATTAATAGATATGTACCATAAACTCAAAAAATAATACCACACCTTACGGCATGGTATTATTTTTTGGTGGAGATGAGGAGATTCGAACTCCTGTCCAATATTCTTTCCATATATACTTCTCCGAGTGCAGTTTGTTATTGGTTTTTCTTTCAAAGTTCATTAACAAACAAACAAAAATTGAGAATATCCATTTAAATTACCCACTGCCTTAATGGCTAAAACAGCTTTGTTATCCTACTTGTTCGACGCCTTATCCAAGACCGTAGGCCTTCCTGGTAAGACGAGCTACCTAAGCTTAGGCAGCGTATGCTAATTCTCTATTATCAGCGTTTATTGTTATTTCTGCTTTTTTTAAGTGGCCGAAGCAGCCATCCACTACTCGCTATATATACTTCTGGAATACTGTCGAAAACCAAATACATCCCCGAGTACCCATATAATTAATTATACACCATATATTCGTTAAAGTCCACTAAATTTTATGTTTTTCTATTTTGTTCTTTCCACAATATCTATTATATCTGAAATATATTTACTTATTACCGGAATGTTTAGTCTTATTATCTTCTGTAATAAATATATTATAATTGCTGTTGCTATGGTAAATCCAATTCCCACTCCTATTCCCTTTGATATACCAGATATAAAACTTCTAACTAAAAATTTTGTAGGATTGCCTGTTATCTCTATTAAATCTAGTACTTTTCCTCTTGTAAGAATATAATTTAGATTATTTATTTGCATTAACACCTTCTCATTAAGGCTTTTACAATGCTCAGCACTATTTTTTCCCTCAGTTTTCTTATAAGCCTCTAAGTTTGAATTACATATTATTGTGTAGTTTATGTCGTTTATTTCATATTTTTTATTTTTTCTCATAAAAACGGCCACCTCAATATTAGGATGACCGTTATGTTTTTATTTTATTCTTGCAACATTTTTTCGTGCAAATAATTATTATTTTCTGTTAGTTTGAATTTACAACAACTATTTCGTTTTCTTCGCTATTCTCCATCTGAATTTCCGCTTCTGTTGCCTTGGTTTCTTCTGCTTTTTGGTCTAATTCTTTTTTTAGAGTTTCTAGCCTATCTATTAAATTTTGCAATTTTTGAGTGTCTTTTCCTATTTGCTCCCAATCATTACTTTGAGTTGACGCTTTTAGGTTATTGTTTGCCTTTATTATAAGTTCGGCCAATTCCTCTATACTGTCTGTATTCTCCACTTCAATATCTACTGCATCTTGCGATACCAGATTGTTCAACGCTTCTGTAAATGTATCTCCTATAGCAACTTTTGTGCCAGAGGCTACTATAACTTTTTTTAGTACAGGAAGAGAATCTGTTTCGTTTACATATTGCTGATATAGTGGCTCAACATATAATAATGTATTATCTATTGGAACTATAATTATGCTCTTAGTAATTTTTGTTCCTGTAACGTTTATGCTTTCTATTTCCTTTGATATTGTTTCGTCTTGATCAAGTTGAGTATCTAACTGCATTGGGCCTAGAATATTGCTGTCTGTTGTATAGTTGTATAGTTTTAGTACATTATTGCCATTTTCATCACAAGAGCCAACTAAATACGCTGTTATACTTTGTTTGCCATATAACGTATATGGTAACACTAATCCTAGTCTTGAGCCACTGCTTTCTGATGTTTTTACCATTGTATAATATGGTGATATTTGTGTTCCTTTGGTTGATGTGGTTTTACTGCTTGCATTGTATGTGGCTATTTCCCATACATCATCACTTCTATAAAGCACATCTGGTTGAACATTGTGGTATCTTTCCAGTATTTCTGCTTGTATGTTGTATAAATATGTTGGATATACAAAGTGGTCGCTTATGTCTTCTGGTATTGCTTCGTCCGAAAATACCTCTGGATATATGTTTTTGTACATCATTATTATTGGATCCGTTTTATCTGTTATGTAAAATGTTACTTCTCCTGAATATGCGTTTATTAATACTTTTACAGAGTTACGTATATAATTTATTTCTGTTTTTGAAATACCGTTATTTTCTATTGTGGTTCTTTGAGAATATGGATAGTTATTTGTAGTTGTGTATGCATCAAGTACCCATATTAGTTCTCCACTGTTAGATATGACCATGTATGGCTCGCTGTCATATGTTAAATATGGCATTATGGTTTCGGCTCTTTCTATTACATTTCTGTTAGTCAATATTTTGCTATCGCTTTTCACGTTTCCGGAAAATAGAAGTTTTGCATCTCCTTCTTTTATTGCCAAAACCAGCCTATCTAAGAAGTTGGCTTCCAGCCCTGCCTCCCCATCATATACGTTTTCTACGTTATCTAATTCATTTTCTGTTGGATAATCAAATTCTTTTTTGCTATTACTATTTGTTACAACTGTGTCGTTAGTTTCAAGCCCAAAATAAATTCTTGGCTCGTCAACATTTACAACCTCGTCTGTTTGTTCAAATGAGGTTTGAAGGTGATTTAGGTTTCCTGTAGATGTAGTGCTTGTTGCAGATGTTATTATTACACCAAAACCATGTGTATATTCATATGTTTTACTATTATATGTTCCATTTGCACTTGCAATTTCTCTAGGCGTAACATATACTAATTGTTGCTTTCCTTCAATTTGATATAATCCAATTTGTGTGGTATCAAAACTGTAATATCCCTTTACCGTCTTTGAACCTGTTAAATCTTTTAGTACTACTTCTTGGCTTGTTATTGGGATATTGTTAATTGTATCGGCATTTTCTATAATTGCCGTTTGAGTGATAGTTCCCTCGTCATTAACTATAACCTCGTCTATATCTACACCATAAGCTTTTTTAGTATTATTTATATTCTCTGCTATATATTCCTTTTCCTTATCCAGTTCGTTTGAATTTACAAAAATCAAATTGAACCCTAGCATTAACACCAATAGCAATAATAAATATCCTGGAACTATTAATATTGACTTTACAACTTTTTTTACGCTTCCTTTTTTAAATTCGCTTATTGCTTTGAATACGGATGCAACCATAATTATTGATAAAATTACGTATCCCCATAATTTAATTGTGGTTTCTGTAATTCCAGCCCCAAATAGTGAGTAATTTACGGATTCATCATTATTTAGCACAATAAATTTTTGTACCCCTACGTTTTGCGTTTCCACAAGTACCAATACTGCCAATATTATAATTAATGCTTTTAAATTTGTGAATATTTGCTTTAATATAGGGCTTTTCTTTACTGTTTCTCTGCTTATTCCATCAAAGTATATGTTAAATACAATTAAATAGTAAATTGTTGCGTACACAGTTGAGGCAATTATTGCAACAAGCGCATATATTAGCATTAGCTCTAAAAATGGCCAAATAAATACAAAATATCCAACATCTAAGCCAAGTACTGGATCTGCTACAACAAATTCTGTATTATAAATGCAAGGCAGTGCTTTTTCAAGTATAATTCCTGATGTTGTAATTGCTATAACTAATGCGACTATAAATGAAATGGACTTCTGCGGAAGTTTTGGCATTTGCTTTTTCTCATCATCAAAAAATACTTTTAGTCCTCTTTTTACCCTTGTTGTTGTAGTATACATTATTGTAAATACTACGCCAAAATTGATTATCGCAGTAATTGTAATGTATTTAAGATTTTTCCAAAACATAGATATATAGGTTGTGTCAATTTCTTTAATTTCTAAATACTCTCCACGCTCTATTATGTATGCTACAATAACCGCAATTGCTATGGCAACACAAACCGCTATTTTTCTAATTTTATTTTGTTTTTTGGTCTGTGTATTCTTTTCTTCTATTTTTGGGTTATTCGTCTGACTATTAACTTCTTCTACTGTAAGATTTTTATTTTCGTCCTTTTCTATTTTAGTTTCTTCTTTATTGGGTTGTACCTTATTCTGATTTTTTTTACTCAAATTTTTTCCCTCCAATCTGCTAAATTAAAGCTTTTACAAAATCTTCGCTATTAAATTTTTCCATGTCATCTATTTTTTCGCCAACACCTACAAACTTAATCGGAACCTTGTTTTCGTTTACTATTCCTATTACTGCTCCTCCTTTTGCTGTTCCATCTAATTTTGTTAGAATTATTCCTGTAATATTTACTGTTTCTTTAAAGGCCTGTACTTGCGATATGGCGTTTTGCCCAGTTGTTGCATCAAGAACCATTAGTACTTCTTGTGATGATTCCCCAAATTCTTTGTCTATTACTTTTTTTATTTTTACCAATTCGTCCATTAAATATTTTTTATTGTGAAGCCTTCCCGCTGTGTCGCAAATTAAAACATCTGCATTTTTTTCTTTTGTGACTTTTATTGCGTCATATACAACAGATGCGGGGTCTACTCCCTCTTCTCTTTTTACAATTTCGCATCCTGCTCTATTTGCCCAAATTTCTAATTGTTCCACTGCTGCCGCTCTAAATGTATCTGCCGCTGCAACAACCACTTTTTTGCCATCTTTTTGCAATCTGTTTGCAATTTTCCCAATTGATGTAGTTTTTCCAACCCCATTTACGCCTACTACAAGTATTACTGCCGGTTTTGTTTTTAAATTTAGGGTTCCATCTGTTTTATCAAATATTTGCTTTATTTCTTCCCTTAGAGCTTCTTTTACTTCTTCCGCTTCTTTTATATTTTCCTTTTTTATTCTATTTCTTAGATTTTCTATTATTTGTACAGAAGTATTTGCTCCAACATCAGACATAATTAGCACATCTTCCAATTCTTCTAGTAGTTCTTCATCTACCTTCCTAAAAGTGCTAAATACGTCGTTCATTTTGTCATCTAATGACTCTTTGGTTTTGCTCAATCCATTTTTTAGTTTATCGAAAAATCCCATGTTTTTTCCTTTCAAATTCTATATTTGGTGCTGTTCTTTTAATCAGCATAAATAGTATATCACATTTTTCTTTTGTTGTGTAGACTTTATTTATGTTTTATCAAATATAGCAAAGCAAGGTAAAATCACAAAATTTTACCTTGCCTGTTTTTAGCACAAATAACAACTTCCACATCATCACATTCCCCTAACGACCGTCTTGCACATAACCTGATAATAAAAACACTAATTCGTTTGCTGTTTGCTCCTTATTATATGTTTTTAATTTACCATTTTTATTGAACAATGCGGTAATTATGGAGTCTCCATTAGCATAGTCAAGCAACAAAGTATAAATTACCAATTCTTCGGAATCGTAAACATTATACTGCTTGTAACGACTGTCCTCAATTTTGCTACTTGATAACAACACGAAATTACTTACTGTTTGATTGCCTTGATACAATTTTAAAGAACCGTCTGCATTATACAAAGCAATAACTGCCAAAGATTGACTAATGTTGTCTACAATTAGTGAATATTGTACCAATGTGTCTACATCATAAATGATGCATTGGTCATATCGACTTTTGCCTACATTAGTGCTAGATACGCATGAAAATGTATTTGACTGGTTGCTGTTATATGTTTTTAGCGAACCATCTGCATTATATATAGCACTAATTGCAGATTCATTATTTGTGTCATCTAGAAAAATTGCATACATTACTAACGTGTTTGGGTCGTATATAGTATATTGCTTGTAAGTGCCATCTCCAATGTAATTTTCCTGCAATAATACGAAAGTACTTTCGTATTTTTCATTGTTATACGTTTTTACTGAACCATCTGAATTAAATAAAGCCGTAATTGTAGTACCATTACCAACATAGTCCCAAAAGGCAATATACATTACCAGCGTTTCTGGGTCATACATAGTATATTGTCTGTAATTTGTGCTTTCTATGTTACTATCTGATATTATGACAAAAGTAGATAATTCCTGGTTTGTGTCATTGACTTTAAAAGAGCCGTCTGCATTGTATACAGCTGTAATCATTGAACCGCCATTAATGCGATTCCACAACAACGTGTAAATTACTGATTCGTCTGAGGTACGGGCAAAATATTGTTTATACCATATTTCTTCATGCTCGGTTTGTGTGGTGCCTTCTGGCCGTTTGTTTTGTGAAATACATCCACTTGTACTAATAATTACCAAGAGGGCAATAATTATTGCCAAAGACCGTTTGATTTTCATCATACATCCTCCTATAA
>CAZXVQ010000051.1:0-6162 GCA_964644295.1 uncultured Clostridium sp. | reverse complement strand
TTGATTTATACAAAAATACCAATGCAAAAATTGTTACATTTGGTCTTAAAAACGAAAAGGCAAACTTTATAGCTAGAAATATCACATTTGATAATAACGGGTTCCCTCTTTTTGATGTATACAGAAACAATAACTTCTACAAGAGCATTAAACTTTCTGTTCCGGGAATGCACAACGTTTACAATGCTTTGGCGTGCATTGCAACATGCCATGAATATGGAATAAACAAAGAAATTATTAAAGCTGGCCTTTTAAAATATACTGGCGCTCATAGAAGATTTGAAATAGTTGGAAAAACTAATGGTGCTTCTGTTTACGATGATTATGGTCATCACCCAACAGAGATAAAAGCTGTATATGATGCAATGAAGAAGAAAAAATATAATAGATCTTGGGTTGTATTTCAGCCACATACTTACAGTAGAACCAAAAGTCTGCTTAGCGACTTTGCTCAAGCTTTATCTGGATTTGATAATATTATTATCACAGATATATATGCAGCAAGAGAGGCAAATACTGTTGGCGTTTCTCCTAAAGATTTAGTTAATCAAATAAATATAAATAGAGTTGGAAAGCCTGCTATTCATATGTCTGATTTTGGCGAAATTGCAAAATACATTAGAGACAGAGTAATGCCAAACGATATTGTTCTAACCATAGGGGCTGGAACAGTAACAAATATTGGTCCAATGATAATTGGCTCTGAAAAGCAATAATGCAAGTTACTATATTAAATTAGAAAATAAAAATAGGAAATAATAAATTTTTTTAAATTTGTTATTTCCGTTTTTTAATTTGCTTACCTTTAGCAATTACTAATCTTTTTTGAAATTTTCTCTAATTCTAAAAATCCGGTACATATTCTTCCTCATGTTTGCCAAGCTCTTGAATGTAGCCATTTTCTATATTAAGGCTGTACAAATAGTTTTCTATATCCGAATATTCCTTTTTAGTTAATTTTCTATTTAAATATTTATCTTCTTTTGCCTTGTATGTAGGGAAAAATTGTGCCATTACGCTTACATATGCCTTTTTATCCACATTATCTTTTAGCCACTTTAATATATTTTTTGAATTTTGAATATGCCCAGGCAAAACCAAATGCCTTATAATTACTCCCTTTTGAATGATGCCGGTCTGCATTAAATTGTGGACTTCCTACTTGGTTTATCATTTCTAAAATTGCTTTTGTTGCAATTTCAAAATATCCTGGTGCTTTAGAATATTTTATTGCCAGCTCATCTGAATAATACTTTAAATCTGGCAAATAAATGTCTATATATCCGTCCAATGCCTTAATTGTATCTATATTTTCATATCCATTTGAATTATAAATAATTGGTAGTTTTAAGCCATTTGCCCTTGCAATTTTTATTGCCTCTATTATTTGATAAGCATACATGGTAGGCGTTACCAAATTTATATTATGTGCTCCATTTGCTTGTTGCTCTAAGAAAATATCCGCCAAATCTTCTATTGTAATTTCATATCCTTTGCCTTCCTGACTAATTTTGTAATTTTGACAATAAATACATTTCAAATTGCAATTAGAAAAAAACACTGTTCCAGAGCCATTCTTCCCACTAATACATGGCTCCTCAAAATAATGCAATGAATATAAATCTATTTTTATTTTGTCATTGCACTTACACCTTCCTATTACTCCATTTGCCCTATTTACACTGCAATTAAATGGACATATTTTACATTCTTGTAGTTGCTCTAACATTTTTTCTCCTTTACTATACAGCTTTTTAAGCCTTTTACATTTTAGATTATACGAAAAGGTCTTTCGTTTGTCAACTTGAAGTTTTGTTCTGATTTTGTCAATGTTTAATTTGACAAAATTCGTCATTAATTGTAAAATGGTTAAAGAAAATAAAAGGAGAGAAATAAAATGTTTGGATATAGGAGTGATGGGAGAAGGATAAAAACTCTTCCACCAATTTTCAAGTTAATACCTAATATTATGAAAGAAAGAGTAGATTCTCAGGTGTATTTTAAACAGGACATAGTTTTAAAAGAGCTAGATGAATACATCGATAAAAAGGCTCAAGAAGGCATTAAGCTTTCTTATATGAGCATTATTTTTGCAGCTATAGTTAGAATTATTGCAGAAAGGCCACAGCTTAACAGGTTTGCAATTAACGGAGATGTATATGCACGAAATGGCATTATGGTTTCTTTGGCTATTAAGAAAAACCTATCTGATGAAGGCGAAGAAACAACAATAAAATTTCATTTTACTGGAACCGAAAATATATTTGAGGTAAAAGAAAAACTAGATAAGCTAATCGAAGAAAATAAAAATATAGAAACTGTAAATTCTACAGATTCTGTTGCTAAAGCTTTAACTATAATACCATCATGGTTAGTTAAAATAGTAGTTAAACTTCTTATGTTTATGGATAGACACGGCTGTATGCCTAAATCAATTATCGAGGCAAGTCCGTTTCATACCAGTGTATTTTTAACAAATGTTGGCTCTTTAGGAATAGATAGTATTTACCACCATTTGTATAATTTTGGAACTACAAGTATGTTTTTTGCAATGGGTAAAAAGAAAAAGAGCTATATTTACGAAGATGATGAAATGCATGAAGAAAAATGTATTACTATAGCATTTGTTGGAGATGAAAGAATATGTGATGGTTATTATTATGCAAGTTCTTTTAAGCAACTTTGTAAATATTTAAAAAAGCCAGAACTTTTAGAGGCTAACGCAGAAGTAAAAGAAGATGTGCCATAGGCTTATTTTACGTTTGAAACAAACTTTTCTTAATACAAAAAATAGAACCTTTCCGGTTCTATTTTTTTCTGCTATTTTCTTTGCTTCAAATTGTATTCATATACCACAACTTTTTTTACAATGTTTGAAAATTCATCTTTGAATGTATTTATATTAAATTCGTCTTTTTGTACCAATTCCAAGTCATATAAATCCAAATTTATCAAGCTTTCCTGCGATATATCCATTCCAAGAGGCAATGTCTGGTTATTATTCTCGAAGAATGTAATATTTGAATAAAATATTAGTTTAGTCCCCTCAGGTACATTTATTTTGTATAAGTATGTTTCATTAGATGAATCATCTTTTTCGAGATTATTCAAGGTTTCAAATGGATTCATGCTAAATTTATTAAATCCTTCAGAATCTATTTTCTCATTACTTGCTTTATATAGTGACATAGCACATGGTAACTCTATTTTTTCCGATTCTTCTGTAAGTATTTTTCTTAAATCCTTAAGTTTATCCACAAATTCGTCAACCCCTGTGGTTAAATTAACATTCAATACTTTAAATTTATCCTTTTCAGCTTCTCTATGCTTGTTGTTGTTTAGAGTTCTTATTTTTGTTTTGTCTTGACTAACATTTCCAAATATATCAAAATCCTTTGCCTCTATTGTTTCTGCCTCTTTTTTATACTCGCCTTGAAGTTCCTGTAATAATTTTGCTACTTTCTGCTTGTCTTTCTCCACTAATTTTGTTTTAGATACAATGTTAATTCCATCTAAAACAAAATTCGAAGCAAATATTGCATCTTGTCCCTCGTGTGTTATTTTTTGCCTTTGCTCAGTATCAACTCTACTTGCAAAGCTTTCTAAATCTTCCTCGTAGTCAAATGTTCTTTTTAAGTTACCCTTATTTTCTGTTTCGGTTTCTTCCCCTTCTTTTAGCATTTTTGATTCATCTTTATTTGCATATTTCCAAAATTCAAATATACTCTTTTTATGATTATCAATTTCCTCAAGATACTCTGTTGCATTTTTTATTTTTTTATCCAAATTTTCAATTTTATTTTTTACAGCATTCATATCCATCTGTGCATTTTTATAATCTTTTAGGTTAGACTCCAGCTCTTTTCCAGCTTTAATTAAATCTTCAACAGTATATTGATTTTTTTCCAGTTCCTCAATATTATAATGTGTATTTTCCTTTTTGTCGTGGCTTAATATGTCTTTAACTCTGTCTTTATCAACGCTGTGTTCTTGCTTGTCATTTGGCTTAGTTCTTTTTCCTTTGAAGAAATATTTGATTTTTCCAATAAATGTTTTTTTGCACTCCAAAAAAGTTACTATTTCACGTTCTTTGCTTAAATACTCTTGTTTTTTCTCCTCTGCACTTTTTTGCAAATCCTTTACATCTGCTTTTAGCTCAATTGCGCTAGTTAAAACCTTTTCATTTTCCTTTATTTTTTCAATAGTTTCCTTTTTTAAAAATTCTGGCAAATAGTCATATTCTATTTTATCATTATTATAATAAAATTCTAGCCCACCATCTTCTCCAATTCGTGTTTTAAATTGATATTGGGTCGGCAAATCATATGATAAAATGAAAAGTGCTTTTACCATTTTTAAGAAAGTCATTGCCTGTTTTTTATCCTTAAGTATTATTCTAAATTTGCTGGTCATTTTATCATATATTACAGCATCTCCCACAATTTGCAAGATGGTTTTTCCGTCCATGTCTGTAATTTCGTAAATTGAGGCCCACTGTCTTGTAAAATTCCATATGTAGTTTTCTAAATCCTCTATTTCCGATTTTTTAAGAATTTTGCCCGAATATTCTTCATTACTAATTGGTATAAATATTTTACTTTCTTTTTTGCTTCTACTTTTATGTGCCTCAATTTTTCTTTTAAGCAGATAAAACATAGGCGAATTATCTGTTTCATTTGTGGATGCCAGCATAAAATATTTATCAGCATAATCAGAGTAAAATACTTGCCATTTAAAGTTATTGTCAAATTTTACATCAAAAGGAATTTCCTTTTGAAACTCCAACTGTTCCTTTTCTATTTTTTCTATGTCATATATATTTACCTGATTTATCATTTTTAAAAAATAGGCATATTTTTCTATATCTTCATTATTCTCTGGCTTCATATATGTAAATAGCGGACTTGCAAATTTGTACCTCTCAGACAATTCATCCAGTCTATCCTTTGGAGTAATTAATATATCTATATCATTAATATTTACGTATTTATAAACCTTATAAGTAGTATCATCGTAAACCTTTGGGGCTCTATAATTAAGAGGCTCAAACTTTTTTAAAAACTCTGGTACCTTTTCTAGCTCAAATCCTATATAATTTACTTTATTATTTAATATATTTAAACTCTCCGTGTTTCCTTTAAATGCTTTTCTTGGCATATTCTTCCCCCGTTTTTGTAAAATTCTGTATTAGTATATCACAATACATTTTATATTGCTATATTTGAAGTAAAAATTAATTTTGGCTACTTTTAATGGCAAAAGTTATTTATCTCTTCCTTAATTTTTTGTACAAATTCTTTTAAATCCATTGCACCCACATCTCCATCTGTTCTGCTACGAACTCCAACTGTTTGTGCCTCTTGTTCTTTATCTCCCACAACCAGCATATATGGAACTTTTTGAAGCTGTGCTTCACGAATCTTGTATCCTATTTTTTCTGATCTGTCATCAACCTCTACTCTTATTCCTTCTGCAAGTAATTCTTCCTTTACCTTATTTGCATATTCTAGGTGCTTATCAGATATTGGTAATACTTTTACTTGTAAAGGTGCAAGCCATGTTGGAAAAGCGCCTGCATAATGTTCTATTAGAATTCCAATAAATCTCTCTACACTTCCAAATATTACTCTATGTAACATTACTGGTCTGTGCTTTTCACCATCTTCTCCTATATAATTTAAATCAAATCTCTCTGGCATTTGAAAATCCAGTTGTATTGTTCCACATTGCCATTCTCTCCCTAAAGAATCTTTTATATGGAAGTCTATTTTTGGCCCATAAAAAGCTCCATCACCTTCATTTAATTCATATTGTACATTTAAATCTTTTAATACTTTTTTTAATGTACTTTCTGCTAATTCCCATTGTTCGTCAGTTCCCATTGAATCTTCTGGTCTTGTAGATAGTTCTACTGTATATTTAAATCCAAACACTTCACTGTATACTTTATTTATTAATTTCATTAAATTTGATATTTCTGTTTCAATTTGTTCTGGTGTACAAAATATGTGAGCATCATCTTGTGTAAAACATCTTACCCTAAATAAGCCGTTTAATTCTCCTGATTTTTCGTGTCTATGTACTAATCCTAATTCTCCAGCTCTGATTGGTAATTCTTTATATGAGTACATTTCATTTTTATAGAATATCATACCTCCTTGA
>CAZXVQ010000050.1:0-6277 GCA_964644295.1 uncultured Clostridium sp. | reverse complement strand
CGGAACTGTATCTAAAACATTAGCATCTGGAGAGGCTCTTACGGTAAGATTAACTTTGCCGGAAGGGTATTTTGTAGGAGCAAGTATTCATGTTGATGCCTTTTCAATTTTCGTAATTATTTTGTGCGTGGTATTTGTTTTGATTGCCGATAGATTATGGCTTAAGTATGGTAAAGATGAACGAGTGGTTGAAACAGTTGAGTTTTACCCGCCAGAGGGATATAATTCAGCGGAAGTAAATTTTCTTTATAATGGTTCTGTAGATACAAAAGGAGTTATATCATTACTTATTTATCTAGCAAATAAAGGCTATTTAAAGATTGAAGAAACAAAAAAGAAGGGATTATTTTCAAAATCCGAAGGGTTTAAAATTACAAAACAAAAAGAATATGATGGCGATAATGAATGTGAAAGGATATTTTTTGATGGTTTATTTCGATGCTCAAAGGGAACATTAATAAAAACAAGTGATTTGATGAGAAAGGTTAAGAAATTGTCTTGGGAAGAAGCTAAACAAATAGTAAATTCTAATAACAATGCTAAAATAAGTGTAACTGCTTCAGATTTATATGATAATTTTTATAGAACACTTAATAAAATAAAAGAGGAAATAAATTCAAAGAGAAATAGGAAAAAAATATTTGAATCATCAGCAAGTGGCAAAGGTAAATATTTAATATGGATGATTATAGCTATTTTTATATTGATAACTGTAAAACCTATAATAGAATATGGCGAACCTGGATTAGCATTGTTACCATTTGCATTAATATTCCCTCGGAATTGGTTTTACTGTATTAATAGGTAGCCTTATAGGAACTATAAAGATACCTAAAATATTTGCAATAATATGGGGTGGAACGTTTGGTGGAATACCATGGGTAGGTATTGTTTTGCCAGCAATAACTCAAAATACTATGTACCTAATAACTTATATAATTGGAATAATAAGTATAGTTGTCCTTATATTATTTGCAAAAATAATGCCTAAAAGAACGCCTTTTGGAAATGAAATGTTAGGCAAATTAAGAGGATTTAAGAGATTTTTAGAAACTGCCGAAAAACCTCAATTAGAAGCATTAGTTAATGAAAATCCTGAATACTTTTATAATATTCTTCCATATACTTATGCTTTGGGTGTTTCTGATGTTTGGATGAGCCGATTTGAAACAATAGCATTGCAAGCACCTGATTGGTATGAAGGATATAGTACCTTTGATATGCACGAATTTAATCATTTTATGATGGATACTATGGATTCAGCACAAAGTGCTATGTCATCTCGCCCTTCAAGCGATAGTGGAGGTGACTCAAGTTCAGGTGGCTCAAGTTCAGGTGGCGGTTCTTCTGGAGGAGGCTCTGGAGGAGGCGGAGGAGGTTCTTGGTAAACTCCTAACAAATAAAAAATCACTAATTATGGTGATTTTTTATTTGCCTATTTATAGTTTTCAAACCGTATTGAAAAATTTAAAATGATGTGTTAATATTGATTTATAAAATACAAAAGAAAGGAAGGTTAGTGAAAATGCAAATGAAATACATATTAGAAAGTAAAAAAGGAATAACATTGGTAGCACTAGTAATAACAATTGTAGTATTATTAATATTGGCAGGAGTGAGTTTAAGGGTTGCGATTGGAGACGATGGAATAATAGAAAAGGCCCAGGATTTAAAAAATACAACTGCAGAGCAGATAGATAAAACTCAAGAGGTAATAAATAGCGTGTGGAATAACTAGATTAAAGTGAATAGTCAGAAATAGTAAATTGACAAATTGCCTTAAGGCTTGTATAATTATTTAATATACTAAGTAGAAGGGGGAGTATGAAAAAATTCATACGCGTCAAACATGATAGAGGTTATTAAAGATACGCTAATAGATGGAATAAAAATAATTCCATTTCTGTTTTTGGCATTCTTGTTAATGGAATATCTAGAACACAAAACAGGCAACAGAACACAGGAAATAGTAAAAAAATCTGGAAAATTAGGCCCACTGTTTGGTGGAATACTTGGAATATTTCCTCAATGTGGATTTTCTGCAGCTGCAGCAAATTTGTACGCTGGAAGAATTATAACACTGGGTACATTAATTGCTGTTTTTTTATCTACTTCTGATGAAATGTTACCAATCTTAATTTCAGAGACCGCACCAATAAGCTTAATTCTTAGCATATTAGGAATAAAGCTGGTAATTGGTGTAATTTCGGGCTTTGTAATAGACGGGGCATGCAGGTGCTCATTTTTAAAAAAGAAGAAAACGAAAAAATACGCCAATAAAAATATAGAACAGGCAAATTCCGACACATTAAATAAAAATGAGGAAAAAATGGAAGAGGCTATTGGCCACATATGCCATAAAGAACACTGCGATTGTGAACATGATGGCATTTTTAAGTCAGCCATAAAACATTCCATTAACATTTTTGCATTTGTATTAATTATAACATTTATAATAAATTGCTTAATATATTTTATTGGAGAAGAAAATATTTCTAATGCCTTAACAGCCTTACCATTTGTAAGCGTGCTTGTTTCCGCCTTATTTGGATTTATTCCAAACTGTGCGGGCTCTGTAATAATAACAGAACTTTACCTATCAAATTTAATAAGCTTTGGCTCTATGATTGCAGGCCTGCTAGTTGGCTCTGGCATAGGAATTTTAGTCCTATTTAGAACCAACAAAAACATAAAGCAAAACCTAACTATTGCCGTGACCTTATACCTTATAGGCATAATTTCCGGATTTGCTATAGATTTAATTATGGCTTTATAAATTATATACCCAAAATTTCTTTAGCCCTTTGCACATCTTCTTGTGTAGCGGGCTTTACATTTTCTAATGGATATTCCAGTCCAAGCTTTTCCCACTTAAATTTACCCATGTCGTGATATGGCAAAATTTCCACTTTATCCACAGTGTTTAGTGAGCCAATAAATTCCGTTAATTTTATTAAATCCTCTTTTTTATCTGTATAGCCAGGCACAAGCACTTGCCTTATCCAGATGCGCTTGCCAATTTTACTTAAATACATTGCAAATTCTAATTCCCTTGAGTTAGACACACCAGTTAAATCCTTGCAAATTTCGTCATTTATACATTTTATATCAAGCAAAAATAAATCTGTTAGTTCAATAAGTTCTTTTATTTGAGGCGTTAGCAAAACTGAACCTGACGTATCTATTGCAGTTGGAATTTTCCTTTTCTTTAGTTCTGTAAAAAGCGCAATTAAAAATTTGGTGTGAAGAAGTGGCTCGCCACCGCTTACTGTTACTCCACCGCCTGATGGAATTATATAGTTTACATATTTATCAATCTTATCCAAAACTTCTTGAACAGTGTATCTTGTTCCTTCATTATGACACCAGGTATCTCTATTTTGACAATATTTACATTGCAAATTGCACCCTTGTGTAAATATTACAAATCTAATTCCTGGACCATCTACAGAGCCAAAGGTTTCAAAAGAGTGGATAGGGCAACTTAAATTATCATTTTTCATACTAAATTCTCTCATGAATTGTCCTGTTAATAACATCTAACTGTTGCTCACGAGTTAGTTTTACAAAGTTTACAGCATATCCAGACACGCGAATTGTAAGCTGTGGGTATTTTTCCGGGTGATCCATTGCATCTAATAACAGGGCTCTGTCAAAAACGTTTACATTTATGTGGTGACCAGATTGAATAAAATAGCCATCTAGCATGCTTACCAAATTTTTCACTTTTGTTTGTAATTCTTGCCCAAGAGTGCCAGGAGTAATTGAAAATGTAAAGGAAATTCCATCTTCTGAATAATCGTAAGGAAGTTTTGCAATTGTATTCATTACAGCCAATGCTCCATCTACATCTCTTCCGTGAAGTGGATTTGCACCAGGACCAAATGGTGCGCCAGCTTTTCTTCCGTCAGGAGTATTGCCAGTTGCTTTTCCATAAACCACGTTCGAAGTTATTGTAAGAATAGACTGTGTTGGTTTAGATTTCCTATAAGAATAGTGACCTTCAATTTTCTTCATAAAATTCTTTACAAGGTCTACTGCCATTGCGTCTACTCTGTCATCATCATTCCCGTATTTAGGAAATTCTCCTTCAATCTGATAATCAACTGCAAGGCCGGTTTCGTCTCTAATTACCTTTACTTTTGCATATTTTATTGCTGACAAAGAATCTACTGCAACAGAAAGCCCGGCAATTCCGCATGCCATTGTACGAATTACATTTTTGTCGTGCAGAGCCATTTCCAAGGCTTCATACGAATACTTGTCGTGCATATAATGAATAGCATTTAATGCTTTCATATAAATTTTTGCAACATAATCTAGCATTTGATTGTATCTTACCATTACATCATCGTAATCCAAATATTCTGTTGTAATAGGTGCAAACATTGGAGTTACCTGCTTGCCAGTGTTTTCATCTCTTCCGCCATTTATAGCATAAAGTAGAGCTTTTGCTAAATTTGCTCTTGCTCCAAAAAATTGCATTTGCTTACCAATTTTCATTGCAGAAACACAACATGCAATTCCATAATCATCTCCCAAAGTAACTCTCATTAAATCATCATTTTCGTATTGAACAGAAGATGTTGCAATAGAAATTTTTGCACAATAATCCTTAAATGTAGCTGGCAAATTCTTAGACCACAAAACCGTTAAATTTGGCTCAGGGGCAGCCCCTAAATTTTCTAGCGTGTGCAGAATTCTAAAGGAATTTCTTGTAACAAGAGTTCTTCCGTCAACGCCCATTCCGCCAATGCTTTCCGTAACCCAAACTGGGTCTCCACTAAATAGCTCATTATACTCTGGAGCTCTTAAAAATCTAACCATTCTAAGTTTCATTACAAATTGGTCCATAAGTTCTTGAACATCTTTTTCTGTAATTAATCCCAATTGCAGGTCCCTTTCAAAATAAATATCCAAAAACGTAGAGGTTCTGCCCAAAGACATTGCAGCACCATTTTGATCTTTTACAGCTCCCAAATATCCAAAATATAGCCATTGCACAGCCTCTCTCGAATTCGAGGCAGGAAGCGAAATATCAAATCCATATTTTGATGCCATTTTCTTTAGGTCTTCCAAAGCTTTTATTTGGTCTGCAATTTCCTCTCTGTCGCGAATAATATCTTCTGTAAATTCGTCCACATTTAAAATCTCCAGCTGTTCCTTTTTCTCTGCAATAAGCGCATCAACTCCATACAAACTAACCCTTCTGTAATCTCCAATAATTCTTCCACGACCATATCCATCTGGAAGACCAGTAAGTAAATGATGAGACCTAGCAAGCCTTATATCTGGCGTGTAAACATCAAAAACTCCGTCATTATGAGTTTTTCTTAAATTATGATACACATATTCAATTTCTTCATCTACCTTATAACCATATGATTCACAAGATTTTTCAACTATTCTAATACCACCATTTGGCATAATAGCCCTTTTTAGTGGCGCGTCTGTTTGAAAGCCAACAATAACTTCCAAATCTTTATCCAAATACCCAGCCTCATATCTATTAACTCCAGAAGGAGTCTTTGTATCTACATCTAAAACGCCGTTTTCCTTCTCTTTTTCATACAACTTCAGAACCTTATCCCATAACTTTTTTGTTTTATCTGTAGCAGGGGCTAAAAAACTTTCATCTCCTGTGTATTGTGTATAATTTTTTTGAATAAAATCTCTAACATCAATCTCATCCGTCCATTTTCCTTTAACGAAAGTATCCCATTGCTTAAAATTCATACATAAACCTCCATAAATATTTTTATATTAATATGGACATTTAGGGAAAATTTATCAAGGAAAAAAATGGAAGATGAGAACCTAATTCTCGTCTTCTGCAATCATTTTAGATATTTGATATATTAATTTCTGCTTTTTAGGAGTGCATTTTTTAAGTATTTCGTTAAACTCCTCATATAAGTAAGTATCATCTGTTTCCGAAACTCCATTTAGTACATAACCTTCAGAAATATTTAATATACGGCAAAACTGACTTAATCGTTTTAAATTAATATGTGAACTTCCTCTTTCAACTCTGCTGATAAAAGCCACAGAAACATTTGCCTTTTCAGCCATTTCTTGTTGAGTAAGCCCTACATTAATACGTGCCTTCTTAATTCTTGCACCAATTATAGAATAATCTACTGCCATAAACATTCACCTCATAATTAATATATAAAAATATATCATTTATAGATAAATATTTACAGAAACTAGGAAGTAAAATAGAACCAACAAATTAACCTATAAGTAAAAACAATTTGTAATACAATTCACAGCT
>CAZXVQ010000049.1:0-6319 GCA_964644295.1 uncultured Clostridium sp. | reverse complement strand
GTGCACTTTGAGCAGGTATACATGTTTATATATTCTAGAAGAGTTGGAACTCCGGCAGATAAAATGGAAAACCAAATTCCAGAAGAAATAAAACACGAAAGATTTGATAGATTAAAAAAGCTTGTGGAAAGTCAAATTGAAAAAAATAATAAAAAATATGTGGGCACTATTCAAACTGTTTTAGTGGAAGGAAAAAGCAAAACAAATGAAAATATGCTAACTGGAAGAACAGATACTAACAAAGTGGTAAATTTTGTAGGAACAGAAGAATTAATTGGAAAAATTATAGAATTAAAAATAGTATCAGAACATATGTGGTATTTAAAAGGCGAATTTTGTAAATCTTAAATACATACATTTACAAAAAATCAAAAATGTAAAAGAAGAAGCGGATAAATACGAAGGGAGTAAAAAAATGACAGAGTTTTCACCAATGATGCAACATTATCTTGCAACAAAAGAAAAATATAAAGATTGTATTTTGTTTTATAGGTTAGGCGACTTTTACGAAATGTTCTTTGATGATGCAATAAATGTATCTAGAGAATTGGAATTAACCTTAACAGGCAAAGAATGTGGGCAAGAAGAACGTGCACCAATGTGTGGAATACCTTATCATGCAGCAGAGAACTATATTGCAAAACTTGTAGCAAATGGCCATAAAGTTGCAATTTGTGAGCAACTAGAAGACCCCAAAACTGCAAAAGGTATGGTAAAAAGAGATGTTGTTAGAATAGTTACACCAGGTACTGTTACAGAATCCAATCTTTTAGAAGATAAAAGAAATAATTATATAATGAGCATATTCAAAAAAGGAATATATTTTGGACTTGCTGTTTGTGACATATCAACAGGAGATTTTTATGCAGCCGAAATAAAGGAAGAAAATAATTTTGAAAGGCTATTAGACGAAATATCAAGATATGCTCCTTCTGAAATTATAACAAACCAAATGCTTTACAATTGCTCAGAAGAAATGAATAAAATAAAAGAAAGATTTGATGTTTATATATCAAAATTAGATGAAGAAAGTTTTGACTCAAGTGTGGAAAAAATATATACACAGTATGAATTACTAGATGATAGAGGAAATATTGTAAAAGACCTAGAGCAAAGGCTATTTGCAACATCTGCAATAAATGGCTTAATAAAATATATAGAGGATACTCAAAAAACAAAATTAGAGCATATAAATAAAATTACAATTTACACAATTACAAAATATATGGCACTAGATATTAGTGCTAGAAGAAACCTAGAGCTAACAGAAAAATTAAGGGATAAAACCAAAAAAGGAACACTACTTTGGGTACTTGATAAAACAGCAACGTCAATGGGAGGAAGGCTTTTAAGAAGATGGATTTCAGACCCATTAATAGATGTTACAGAAATAAATAATAGATTAGAAGCGGTAAAAGAACTAAAAGATAATGTAATTGCAAGAGGAGAAATAGAGGTAAACCTAAAAGGTGTATATGATATGGAAAGACTTGCTGGAAAAATATCATATGGAAGTGCAAATGCAAGAGATTTAAACTCTTTGAAAGCATCAAGCGGAAAATTACCGCAAATAAAAAGCCTAATTGCAAACTCTAAATCTCAAATGCTACAAAACCTTTGCAATGAGCTAGATTCCTTAGAAGATATATATAAATTGATAGATGATGCAATAGTAGAAGAACCACCAATGCTTATAACAGAGGGCGGAATAATAAAAAAAGGCTACAATGCAGAAATAGATGAACTAAAAAATGCAATGACAGATGGCAAAACATGGCTTGTAGAATTAGAGGCAAGAGAAAGAGAAAAAACTGGTATAAAGGGATTAAAGGTAGGTTATAACAAAGTATTTGGATATTACATAGAAGTTACAAAATCTAATTTATCACTTGTTCCAGATAGATACATAAGAAAACAAACATTAACCGGTGGAGAAAGATACATTACAGAAGAATTAAAAGAATTAGAAGATAAAGTTTTAGGAGCAGAAGAAAAGGTCGTATCACTTGAGTACACCGCATTTACCCAGATAAGAGAAAAAATAAAAACTCAAATTCAAAGGTTACAAAGGTCAGCAATGGCAATTTCTAAATTAGATGTACTATGCTCATTTGCAACAGTTGCAGAAGACTTAAATTATTGTATGCCACAGGTAGATAATAGTGGAGTTATAGATATAAAAGATGGACGACATCCAGTAATAGAAAAAACACTTCCAAGTGGTTCGTTTGTTGCAAATGATACATATATGGACAAATATGAAAATAGACTTTCAATTATAACAGGACCAAATATGGCAGGAAAATCAACATACATGAGGCAAGTTGCATTAATTACGCTAATGGCACAAATAGGGAGCTTTGTTCCTGCAACATCTGCTCATATAGGAGTTGTAGATAAAATATTTACAAGAGTTGGAGCATCTGATGACTTAAGTATGGGGCAAAGTACATTTATGGTAGAAATGATGGAAGTTGCAAATATTTTAAAAGAGGCAACAGCAAATAGCTTAGTAGTATTAGATGAAATAGGGAGAGGAACATCTACATATGACGGCCTTTCAATTGCATGGGCAGTCGCAGAATATATAGCAGACAAGGAAAAATGTGGAGCAAAAACACTGTTTGCAACACATTACCACGAATTAACAGGCCTAGAAGATACTTTAGAGGGAGTAAAAAATTATTCTGTAGCTGTAAAAGAAAAGGGAGAAGATATAATTTTCTTAAGAAAAATAGTAAGTGGAGGCACGGACGAAAGCTATGGCGTACATGTTGCAAAGCTGGCAGGAGTGCCAAAAGATGTAACACAAAGAGCAAACGAAATATTAAAACAAATAGAAAGAAAAAATGTGTTGGTAAACAAAAACGCAGAAAAAGAAAGCAAGAAACAGGTTACAGGACAATTAGACATGTACAATTTTAAATTAGCAGAAATAGCACATGAACTAGATAAGGTAAATGTAAACGAACTTACTCCAATAGATGCGCTGAATACATTGGTTAAAATAAAAGAGGAGCTAAAGTAGGGCTAAAAAAAATAAAAAAAATAGCAAGTAATCCTTGCTATTTTTCCTTTTCTAGTGTAGAATACATATATATAAAATTTATATATAAAAGCAACACAAAATAAAAAGGAGAGAGTTATATGAAGAAAGTATTGGCAGTTTTAATGATATTAGTACTTTGCACTTTTGCTTGTGTAACAGTTTATGCGTCAAATGAACTTGAAACTGAGGAACAAACAACAACAGGAAAATTAATCGAAATAAAAGACAAAGAACTAAACTCGTTAGAAGATTACAAAGAGGCATATGGCTCGGATTCATATGGAGTTGTAGCATATATACTAAATAAAGTAAGAATTTTTAGTATACCATTTGGGTTTGTAGCAATTGTTATATCAGCCATATACCAATACATAATAGGAATAAAAAAATTAGATGTTAGAGATAAAGGTTTTGCCATGATGATTGCAAGTGTAACATTAGTTGTAATATGTCAAGTATTGCCACTAGTTTTTGCAATTGTAGTAAAAGGTTGGAGGGGTTAAACAAATGAAGGTTTTATTCGCTGTAAATAACGAAAAAATTTCCGAGGCAGTTATAAGACAATATCAAACAATGTACAAAGAAATTGTTTCTGGAAAAAATGTATATTTTTTCAATGCGATAATAAAAGAGTTACAAAAAGATAAATCATATGACAGAATCGTAATTGGAGAAGATTTAGAGCCATATGCTAATAATAACTATGAAGTAATTGATAATTTTTTGTTCGATAAATTAGACAGCATAAGTGATGAGGCTTCTAATAGTGTAGAGGGCGATATTCCAATTATTTTAATTACAACAGACAGAAGAGAAAAAAATGATGGAATACTTGTAAAATTATTTGGCATAGGAATATATAATGCCTTAATAGGAAAAGATAGACGAATCGAAGAAGTCTGCAAGCTAATAAAGCAGCCTAGAACAAAAAAAGAAGCAAAAAATTATTATCAAATAGAATCAGACGAAGTTGATTATCAAGCTGTAGATCCAGACAGTGTTAGCGAGGCAGAAATACAAAACATTATTAAACATTATAAAAGGCTTGGCAAAAACGAAGAAGGATATGTGCAAAGCTTTAATGAAATAGCTTCGCAATATACAGATACACAATTAAAATTAATCACAAGATTTTTGCCTTTAAATGTTAGAGCTGTACTAGAAGAAAAATGCCCTAAGTATCAACAGGTTATGATTGGCAGTGTAAAAGGACAGGTAAAAAGCGAGCAAGCACACAAATTAAATAGCTATAATTCAAAGCAGTCAACTGGAGGCAGTAAAATAGAGCTAATAGACAAAGAATTACAAAAGGCTAAATTAACCAAGCCAGTGGTAATCCCTTCAGCTATTAATATGCAGAATGTGAAAAAGACCTATACAAATACTAAGCCTGAGCCTGTAGAAATTATGCCAGATAATAACGAGGAATTGCCACAACCAGAGGACATTAACCAGGTAGAACAACTAGATACAAATAGCAATGTAGAAATTGCAAGCAAAATAGACAATATAGAAACACAAAATGTGGAACAGCAAAAGAGAGGCAGAGGTAGACCTAAAAAGGAAAAAACGCCTGAGGAACTTGTAACTGAAACAAATAAAGTAAAAAGAGGTAGAGGCAGACCTAAAAAGGTTAGTGAAGAAATAAATCCTATCGAAGTGGCAACAGAGGAAGACCTAAATAATAAAGTGGATACAGAACCTGATATTATGCCAGGAGTGGAAGAAGAAACAACATTACCAGGTCTTGAAGAAAATACCTTGCCAGGTTTTGAGGAGGAAACATTACCAGGGCTTGAGGAAAACACTTTGCCAGGTTTTGAGGAAGAAACATTGCCAGGATTTGAAGAAGATCAATTTAGCACTCCAAGCAACTTTACAAACAACAATGCTTCTGTAATGAATAACTTTAACAACAAACCTCAAGTTCAAGAAAATGTTAACTCTTATAATAGTGATAAAGATTTATCTTATCTATTATCTGGAGATAAAAAAATAGTATCATTTGTTGGAACATCAAAAAACGGAACATCATTCTTAGTTAATAACCTTGCTGTAAAATTATCAAACAATGGTATAAATACAGCAATACTGGATTTAACTAAAAATAAAAACTCGTATTATATTTTTACCGCAAACAATGAAGATTTAAGAAGAATTGCTGTAAGTTGTGCGGAAAATTTAAGAAATGGTAGAGCAGAGGGAATACAAGTAAATAAGAATTTAACTGTATACACAACTCTTCCTGGAGAAGATGAAGCCCTTGAAGATTATGGAAATATTCTCGAAACATTATTAAGGAGTCATTCTTTAATATTGCTAGATTGTGATTTTGCGACAAATTACAATTATTTTGCCAAATCGCAGGAAATATATTTGGTGCAAACATATGATATACTTACAATACAGCCATTAACAGCATTTTTAAATGAATTAAAACATCAAAATATGTTAGACACAGAAAAACTAAGGGTTGTTATAAACAAATCTTTAGGGTTAAAAAGGCTAACAGAAAAAATGATTATTGGAGGCATATCTTGCTACAATGACCCGGCATCTACATTTTTAAATAAGCTGTTTGACAAGGACACAATAAAATATACAACAATACCATTTGAAGACCAAACTTATGCAAGATACTTAGAAAGACTGGTCGATTGTGAAATTTCGCTAAATGGTTATTCTGCATTATTTATAGAGGCACTGGAAAAATTAGGTCATATGGTTTATCCATTAATAGCTGGAAAACCAGGATACGAAGCAAACAAAAACTATAATGATTATAACAAAAAAAACACAACATTCAATAGCAGTATGGATGCAACATTGAATAAAATGAGAAAAAATTATTAATAATAAAGAGGTGAGACTTCCTTGGTAACAGTCATAATTGTTTTACTTTTAGTAGTAATAATAGTATGTTTAACACTATATAATATTTCTATTCATAAAAAAGTAGATGCCTTACAAAACATAAATGAGCAAATAAACAGTTTAAATGTTTTACAGGATTTTATGAATACAATTAGTGAAACATCTAGCGCAGACGAAAAACTAAGAAAAATAAACGATATATTAATAGAAAAATATAATATAAAATACTCTACAATAGTTGTATATAATGGTGCAGAATACACAATAAGAGCATCAAATGTTGCAGAAAAGCATTGGAATGTATTAAAGTCACTTCAAAATGAACCGATTTTTAAAGATAGCATAGAAACAGGAGTCCCAAAATACATAACTGTAGACAGAGAAGGAGAAAGGCTA
>CAZXVQ010000048.1:0-6877 GCA_964644295.1 uncultured Clostridium sp. | reverse complement strand
ACAATAGAAGAAACAAAAAAAGTATTAAATGAGATAAAAGATAGAATAATAAAAATAGCATAAATAATATTTTGATATAAGAAAGGATTACAGTTTGTGTAATCCTTTTTAAGCAAGAACAGTGCCAAGCACTAAAATCCCTAAATTATCTGCATATATCTCGGCAAATTGCGAGATAGGCAATGGATTTACGCCAAAACCTGCCTCTACGGTGTATGCAGGCAAACTGTATTGCTGCAAAAACCAATCCTTAAAACCCGCAAAGCTAGACGCATATGGAACATCTGCTAAGGTATAACCACTTGCCTCGGCAAATTGCTGTCCAATTGTGTAAGCTTCTGGTGGCGCATAATCCATGAATTGCCAATAAATTTCCCTCCCTTGAGTATGGTAAGTAAGCATTAAGCCAAAATTACGAGCCAAAGTAAAATTATATATGGCAAGTGCTTCTGGCTCAGTTAATGGACCATACCCAACAAAATCTCTCGGGGCAGGAGATGTGTATCCATTAGCGTATTTTATTTGCCTGGCTTCATACCATCCTGCAGGAAATTGCAAGTTTAAATCCACACCACTGATATTTGCCTTCCAACCATCTGGAAAAGGAATAGCTGGATAATTATTAGAAATAGCTTTTGCAGTTGTATATGCGTCAGAGTTAACATCTATATTTCCATTAACTAAATCAACTCCATCAGGATTAACCATTGGAACAATATAAATGCTTGTATTCCTTAAAATATCTCTAATATTATATCCATATAGAGCAATATTTTTAACGTAAGAATTACATACATCCTCAATAAATTTCATTAAAACAAGAGAGGTAATCCATTCGTTTGCATGTGTTGCGGCAACGTAAAAAACCTCTTTTCTACCTCGCCCAAGCTTTAAACAGTATATAGGCTTACCAAGTACGCTATACCCAATAGTAAGTACACGTATAAAAGGATAAGCTTGTTTTAGTAAATTTATATCAGTTTTTAACAGGTCTGAATTGTATTGTACAGAAGTATTTATTATCATAAGTCCTCCATAATTTTATTAAATTTAAAAAAATGATTGATAAAATTTTCATTAAATGGTATTCTATATAGAGTATGAATTTTAACAAAAAATGTGACAAAATAGAAAGGAATTAGCCAAAAAGCTAGAATAGGATATATAAAATGAAACTTAAGAAAATAGTAATATTATTTGTAATATTGTCGATAGCAAATTTATTTTTTAATGTAAATAGCGTAAATGCAGTAAATAATGTAGAAAATACACAAACGGAAAATAATGTAGAAATAGCTGATAGGGAAGAATTATCAAATACGGTAAAGAACCTAATTTTAACAATTAACTCTGAAGGACTTAACAAAACATTACTTTCATATGCAATAAATTTATATGCTGAGGTGTCAGAAGTTTATTCAAATAACGAAATTGCGGAGTTAATAGAGGAAAATAAAAAGGAGCTTATTCAAAATGGAGTTTCCGAACAAGATGTAAATAGTATAACTACAGTGCTAAAAAATGTAGATACTGTACAACTAAGAAAAGTCTTAAATCAAATAAATATAGATGAAATTGCTCTAAAAATAGAAGATGGAGAAAGCCTGCAGGAAATATTCCAGGAAACAATGGATAACATGTCTACAACAGAGAAGGTGTCTTTAATTGCAAATATGTTATTGTCTGCATATGTTATAAAAAAAGTGCTTTGGGTTTTATTAATAATATTTATATATAGAACACTGTTAAGATGCGTAATATACAGAAAAGCAGGCAAGAGAGCATGGGCGCCATTTATACCAATATACAGAAATGTTGTTATGTTAAAAATATGCAAAATGAGTCCATGGTGGTTATTGCTATTACTTGTACCAGTCGTAGGCTGGATAATATTATGGATAGTATGTGTATCTAGCAAATTTATGCTAGCGGAATCATTTGGAAAGGGCACAGTTTTTGCATTTGGCTTATGGCTACTTCCACCTATATTTGAGACAATTCTAGTATTTTCAAGGAAAACTAAATATATAGGATTTGAAGAAAATTAATTTACTAATTTTTTCCAAAGAATATTGCTTTTGGCAATTATTTGTGTTATATTAATAATGCCTTTGAGGCAGGAGTTTAATTATTTGTAGATATTTTCCTTCTTAAAAGATTGAAGTGTCAAAAAATATTAAATCTAATTTTTAAGAAGGAGGTAAAATACAATGGCAGACAAAACATTAGTATGCAAAGATTGTGGTACAGAATTTGTTTTCACAGAGGGTGAGCAAGCATTTTATGCAGAAAAAGGTTTTACAAATGAACCACAAAGATGCCCAGAATGCAGAAAAGCTAGAAAACAACAAAGAAGAAATAATAACTTTAATGCACAATAAATTAAAGAATAAAAAACAATTAAAAAGAAATACTAAAATAAAGTATTTCTTTTTTCGTTATTTAATTAATAAAAACATTTTTATACAGATTCTTTATTAGTATTTTCAGAATCAGAATTTTCTTCAGAATCACAAGATACAGACAAATCTGAGGTACAATGAGGACACCTTGTTGCCTTAAATTTTACTTCACTTAGGCAGAATGGACAAATTTTTGTCTCAGGCTCAACTACTACATGCTCTTCCGATTCATTCTTTGCTTTAATGAATTTTCCGTTTTTGTCGATTTTATGAATTAACTTCTCATTTACATCCTTTAGTTTATTAAGTTTGTTCACATATCTTACAACCAAGAATATTGAGAAAGATATAATTAGAAAATTGACGATTGTAGTTATAAAGTTTCCATATTTAATAGAAGCATCTCCCACTGTAAGTACCATATCAGAAAAATCTATTCTGCCTGTTAGGATGGAAACACATGGCATAATAATATCTTCTACAAGGGAAGTAACAATTTTTTGAAAAGCACCTCCAATTACAACACCAACTGCTAAATCTACTACATTTCCCTTTGTCGCAAATTCCTTAAATTCTTTTAACATATATTACACGCTCCTTTTTTATACATAAAACAATTATAAGCATAATTAATGCAAATGTCAATTATTGTTACCGTTTCTAGCACCGGAAATTTGCGGGAGTAGCAAAGTCCAAAAATATGTCTTGAAATGGTAATTACAAAGTGGTATAATAGGCAACGTTAAAAGGGAAAGGATGATGGAAAAATGAAGATTTTAAGAAAAACCAAAATCGTTGGAACTATAGGACCTGCCAGTGACGATAAAATAGAACAATTAGTTGATGCAGGCTTAAATGTTGCTAGAATAAATTATTCTCACGGAAGTTGGAATGAGCAAGCAGAAAGAACAGAAGCTATTTTAAAATTAAGAGAAGAAAAGCAAATTCCACTTGCACTAATACTAGATATGAAGGGACCAGAAATAAGAACAGGGATGTTGTATACTGGAAAAAATCAAAAAATACAATTAAAAGATGGTCAGAAATTCACATTAGTAAATGAAGATATTACAGGAGATGAAAATAGAGTTTCTGTAAGTTACAAGGAACTATACAAAGATGTTGCCCCTGGAACAAAAATACTAATTGATGATGGTGCAATAGAGCTTAGAGTAGATCAAATTGTGGAAAAAGACATAGTTTGTACAGTAGTTCATGGAAATGGCTTGGGAAGCAGAAAAACAATGAATTTGCCTGGAACAATAATAAAATTGCCAGCACTTGCAGAAAAGGATATTGCAGATTTAAAAACTGCATGCGAACACGATTATGACTTTGTTGCAGTTTCTTTTGCAAGAAATGTGGACGACGTAAGACAAGTAAGGCAAGTGTTAGATGAAAATGGAGGACAGGATATTCAAATTATTACAAAGGTTGAAAATGTTGAAGGCGTTTCAAACATGGAAGATATAGTAAAAGTTGCAGATGCACAAATGATTGCACGTGGAGACTTAGCTACAGAAACAGACTTTACGGAGCCACCAATAATGCAAAAAAGATTTATAAAGCTTTGTAATAGGGCAAATAAGCCTGCAATAACAGCAACTCAAATGCTAGAATCTATGACTCATCAACCACTACCAACTAGAGCAGAGGCAAGTGATGTTGCAAATGCTGTATATGACAGAACAAGTGCAATAATGCTTTCTGGCGAATGTGCTCAGGGTGAGTATCCAGTAGAATGTGTTAAAACAATGGTAAAAATAGCAAATAGAGTAGAGGAAGATATAGGATATTGGAAGAGATTTGAAATGAGCGAAACTCCTGAATTGGATACTCTGGAGAAAAACGTAGCATATGCAACATGTATAACCGCTAAAAACATGAATGCAGATGCAATAGTTTGCTACACACATACGGGAGATTCTGCAAGAAACTTAGCAGGACTTGGAGCAGGTTGCCCAATATTAGCAATAACAGATAGCAAGAGAACATTCCATCAATTAGCTCTTGCATGGAATGTACTGCCAACATATATTCCTGCACAAGAAACTATAAATCAAACTATAATAAAAGGAATAGAGCAATTAAAAACAAAAGAAATACTTGAAGATGGAGATGTTGTTATAATTGCAGGAGGAGACCAAATAATGAAGGATACTGAATCAACAGTTAACAAAACATTAGGTGGTGTTCTAAAAATATAACAAAAATGAAGAACCTAAAATAATCTAAATATTTAAAAATGAACTCAAGGTATGATATTAAATCAATTTAATAAAATGCCAAGAGTTTATTTTTGTGCAAAGATTTTTCAAGGTTCAAAGACTTGAGAATACATTGCATAAAATATGCTTGATATGTTGAAGAACATAATTTGTAACCATTTGACATAATTAACATAAAATACATTATAGAAGGCTCTACAATAATTTAGCCTTATTAAAGAAGGAGGAAAACATAATGTACAGATGGAACAATAAATGTTGTTGCTACAATAATATGAATAACGATACAGACGATGACAACAAAGCACTAGAAACAATGTGTAACAATGTATCTGACTATAATTGTTGCTACGACAATTCTGACAAATGTCAATGTGGATTTGACGAAGAAGAAAGCGTATTCCCATCAAATCCGATGCTTGGGCAAAGCTATGTACCATTTCAAAGAATGACAAATACTTTTACACCATATTGTGGACTAAAAAATGGAACAATATTTCCAGAGTTAGTTAGCCCATATTATCCATGTCAAAGCATAGAAGACATTGAGTATCTAAAAAGTAGAAATTCAATAGGAGAGGGGTGTAACGCATGTTCTTAAATAATAATGGATGTAGCTGCAATAATACAGATGACTGCACTTATGAGCCAACAGGAATAAATGCACAATTTGGATATAATACAGCAAGTTTATATAATAACGGCAACTGTACGAGCAATGAAGTGTGTTGCAAAAAAAGAGATGAGATTGGTGAAAAAATGCTAAATGAGATAAGGGCATTAAAATTTGCAATAACGGATGTGGCTGAATATTTAAATACACACCCTACTGACAGAAGAGCACTTTGCTTGCATAGAGAATATTCTCAGCAATTGAGAGAATTATCAGACAAATATCAAAAAATATATGGACCACTTTCTATTTATTTCCCGTGCAATAGCTGGAGATGGTTAGAAGAACCTTGGCCATGGGAAAGAGGTGATAGATAATGTGGACTTATAATAAATTATTACAATACCCAATAAACCTAAAAAATAGAAATCCTAAGATGGCTAAAGTTATAATATCGCAATATGGCGGACCAGATGGAGAACTTGCAGCCTCATTAAGATACTTGTCACAAAGATTTGCAATGCCAGACCAACAGGCAAAAGCAACGCTAAATGATATTGGAACTGAAGAATGGGTACCAATATGTTGTCAATCGTCAAAGACGGGGCTTACAACTTTGGCCATTGACTGTAAAAATTTGACTTTTATGTAAATTAGTAGTATAATTAAATAAGTACGTGGATACAGCGAAAAAATGTATCAGGTTTAAGAACCATCTAAAATTTTGGAGGTATCGTAATGCGGAAAGTTATTAGCTTTGTAAGTCTCTTTATTTTCTTTTTTGTGATTTTTACTTTGTTTAGCATTGATACGAAAACTAAAATAATCTTATCGGCTGGATTGTCTGTATTTTTCTTAATTATGCCATTTGTATTGGACAAAATTAACAAGATGCATGCACAATATTACTTAAAAAAGATTAGAGAGGAAGCGGTAAAAGCATTTAGAATTAGTCCTGAAATGGCAAGTACTCTATTCTATTTAGATGATAAGAATTCTATTCGTATTAATATAATTCAGCTAACAAAATGCAATATATCACAAGAATGTAAGAAGATGCTTATATCCACATTTGAGAGACCCTACTAAATGGGTCTCTTACCTTTATATATTAATTTTTATTTATTTTAGGATATATATGTAATTCAAAATTGTTAGGTTCTGAATCTTTTTTGATAGCCTTTTCGTTTTTTAGATAAGTAACTTTAGCAATAATACTTTTTAGTAAAATATTTTTATCTTCAGCTGTTTCTAGATTATCATATAAATCAATAATATTTTCTAATTTAGGTATCATAGTTTTCTTTTGATTTTGTATTTCAGTATTTTTTTGTGATAGTGAGTTATATTCCTGCAATTTACTTTCTAAACCTTGAATATTTTCTTTAATAGCTTTCGAACGATTTATAAACTCATCTTTACTGTAAGTACCACTCTCTAGAAAGTCATATATTTTATCAAGTTTTGCATTTTCTTTTTCTAATTCTTTTTTGATAGAGACAATAGATTTTTCAACTATTTTATTATTATCAAAAATTGAATTGTCTTTGGCCTCATAATCTACTTTATATTTCTCAAGCCATATTTTTAAAGATTCAATTATTTTATCTTCTACAATATAAAGTTTAGAACTT
>CAZXVQ010000047.1:0-7133 GCA_964644295.1 uncultured Clostridium sp. | reverse complement strand
TTGACCAAATATACGATTTATTTGCACTAAGAATAATAGTAAATTCTGTAAAGGACTGCTATGCTGCACTTGGAGTTGTGCATGAGCTCTACAATCCAATGCCTGGAAGGTTTAAAGACTATATATCAGTTCCCAAACCAAATATGTATCAGTCTTTACATACAACACTTATAGGGCCTAAAGGAACTCCATTTGAGGTACAAATACGTACATGGGATATGCACAGAATAGCAGAATTTGGTATTGCAGCACATTGGGCATATAAGGAGGCAAGTTTTTTCGGAGGCAAAAAAGCAAATGTTACTGTAAGTGAAGACAAACTATCGTGGCTTAGAGAAACATTAGAGTGGCAAAAGGATATGCAAGATCCGCAGGAATTTTTAAATACGTTAAAAACAGAATTATTCGAAGACGAGGTTTACGTATTTACTCCAAAGGGTAAAATAGTGGTACTTCCCAAAGGAGCTACTCCAATAGATTTTGCATATAGCATACACGAAGAAATAGGGCATCATATGACAGGCTGCAAAATAAATAGTAAAATGATGCCAATTGTAACCACATTAAAAAACGGAGACATTATAGAAATACTGACATCAGATAATTCTAAAGGTCCAAGCAGAGATTGGCTAAAATTTGTAAAAAGTAGTACTGCAAAAACGCGAATACAACAGTGGTTTAAGAAAAATGAAAGAGTGGAGAACATTGCAAAGGGAAAAGAATACCTAGAAAAAGAAGTTAAAAAAATAGGAATGCTCTATTCTGAATTGTTTAAACCTGAATTTGTTAATGCAGCAATAGAAAGATACAAATTTAATGGATTAGATGATATGTATGCAAGCGTTGGATTTGGCACAATAACTGCAAATAAAATTGTATCAAGAGTTTTAGAAGAATATAGAAAAGTTCATAAAGAAGAAAACATAGAGGAAAAAATAGAGGAGCTAATAAAAGAAAAACCTAGAACAAAACAGTCTTCAAGTGGCGTAATTGTAAAAGGAATAGACAACTGCTTAGTAAAATTATCAAAATGTTGTAATCCAGTTCCAGGAGACGAAATAGTAGGATACATTACAAAGGGAAGAGGGGTTTCGGTTCATAGAAAGGACTGTAAAAATGTAAAAGAACTTTTCATAGAAGAAAATAGAATGATAGATGTATCTTGGTACACAGAAACTCCAACCGCATACAATGTAGATATTGTGGTACTTGCAAACGACAGAAACGGACTATTAGCAGATATAATATCAACAATTGCAAACGAAAAAGCGCCACTAATGGCAATTTCTTCTAGGGTATCCAAAGAAAGAATTGCAATAACCGAACTTACAATAGAGGTAAACAATATAATGCAGCTAAACAATGTGCTAAAAGCAATAAGAAAGGTAGATAGTGTATACGAAGTTAAAAGAAATAAATAAGGAGGAAGAAAAAATGGAAAAAACGCAACCAAGAACTTTACCTGGTTTTATGGAGTTACTTCCAAATGAGCAAATTCTATTTGACCAGATAAAACAAACAATAGAACAAACGTATAAAAGATTTGGATTTTTGCCAATAGACACACCAATACTGGAGCTATCAGAAGTTTTACTTGCAAAATCTGGTGGAGAAACCGAAAAACAAATATACAGATTTAACAAAGGCGAAACAGACATATCTTTAAGATTTGACTTGACAGTTCCGCTTGCAAAATATGTTGCCAAAAACTATGGAAACTTGAGCTTTCCATTTAGAAGGTATCAAATTGGCAAAGTATATAGAGGAGAAAAAGTTCAAAAAGGAAGATATAGAGAATTTTACCAATGCGACATAGACATAATAGGAGATGAAACGCTAGATATAATAAATGATGCAGAGCTTCCAATGGTAATATCAGCTACATTTAAAAATTTGGGATTTAATGATTTTACAATTAAGATTAATAACAGGAAAATACTAAACGGATTATATGAAAGTATTGGTCAAAAAGAAAACTCTGTAGAAATCATGAGAATAATTGACAAAATGGACAAAATAGGCGAAGAAGCTGTAAAAGAAGAACTTTCAAAATTATCTATAAATGATGGCGACATAGACAGGATAATGACATTTATAAAAATAGACGGAACAACGGACGAAAAAATTACTAAGCTTGAAAATATGGGAATTGATAACGAAAACTACAACACGGGTGTGCAAGAACTAAAAGATGTAATAAAATATTTGCGATTATTTGGAATGGAAGAGGAATGTTTTACTGTAGACTTAACAATTGCAAGAGGGCTAGACTACTACACAGGAACGGTATATGAGACATTTTTAAATAATTATAGAGAATTGGGAAGTGTATGTTCTGGAGGAAGGTACGAAAACTTAGCAGAAAATTATACAGATAAAAAACTTCCAGGAGTAGGAGTTTCTATAGGACTTACAAGACTATTTTATAAACTAAATGAATTACAAATAATAAAGGCAGAAAGAAAATCGATATCTGATGTGTTAATAATACCAATGACAGAAAACATGGAAGTTCCATTAAAACTTGCAACAGGCTTAAGAGAAAAAGAAATAAACACAGAAGTTTATTTAAACAACAAAAAAATAAAAGCAAAAATGAAATACGCAGACAAATTGGAAATTCCATACGTAATAGTAATAGGAGACGACGAAATTAAAAGTGGAACTGTAAAAGTAAAAAATATGGCAACAGGGCAAGAAAAACAAGCCCCTTTAGAAGCGGAGCAAATAGCAAGTGCCATTATAGAAGACAGAAAAAGCAATTAAATTTCGGAGAGTACCTTCGCTAAATATTTCATGCTTGCCATAGACTGCTCCAAGGTATTTCCGGTAGCACCAACCTCAATTATGCAAGCAGCCTTTCCAAGCTGTTGATTATACCTGCTATTTCTAAGTAGAATTGACCTAAAAAGACCGGGATATAGCTCATTTGCCTTGCTCTGAACCGCAATTGCAAATTTTAAATTTTGTTGCCAATTAGGGTGTTCTAGCCCGCCACCATCTGTACCAATTACAAACATAAGTTGTGAAACTACTTCATCGCCAATTTTTACAGAGGGTGCGTAGCTTGTGTCTTCTATAGCGTCCCTATGCAAATCTATAATAATGTCTGTATCTGTCTGATATGTAAGCAAATTTTCTACAGTTTCCATAGACCTACCATAAGAGCCGGAATATGCAGGATAATCATGGTAGGTTTTATCGTGCAACACATTAAATCCATAAGATAGAAGCTGGTCACAAAGAGAATCTCCAACTCTTGCAACGGAATAATTTAAATCAATTGTTCTAAAAGTTCCACTTGCTTCGTAGGTGTATTGCTCAGTGGGAGTGTAACTTTCACATGTATGTGTATGAAAAATAATTACATTTTTTTTGTTAATATCTAAATTGTCAAAAGCCAAAATGTCCTCTGTTAAGGCATAATCAGTACCATTTTTTATTTCAACACCATTATAAGAATCTGTATAAGTGTTTGGAACTCCACTTTCCAAAACTTGAGTCTCCACATCTGTTTGAGCCTGATTTAAGTTTTGGGCATTATTTTCCGCAATTGTAACTGATGGCTCATTTAAGTTTTCATCGGTTTCCTGATACTGATACATTGAAGTCATAATTGGAAGTTCGGAATTTAGTAAAAAGTGCAATGGATTTGTAGCAACGTTATAGGTTGTCTCGCCAGTTGTATCTTGCTGATTTATCTCTTTAATTCCAGGGATGGATTGATCTAAAATAAAAAGCAGTGCATTTCCCTTAAATAAAAATGTTGATTCTATTTTATTAGATCCGCAAATTTTCGGATTTTGCTGATGCAAATATATTATTGTCTTTGGTTTTTGTAAATATCAAAGAAATAATGTAAACCAAGAAAGTAGCCAGTATAATAAATAAAAAGTATTTAATTATGCTTTTTATACTAACCACTTTCACTCTAAACATAAAAATTTCTCCTTTGTCCATCTACATATAATGTATATGATACAAAATAAAAATTATTACATTTTTTTCTACAAATTTCAATTAAAAATAAGTCCTCACTTGTCGTTTCTTACCTAGTCATTTTAAATAAAAAAAGTTGTAAAGTGCCAAGTAAAAAGTTACAAAGAAAATAAATTTCAAAAGAATGTTTACAACAAAAAATCGGTATGGTATAATCTGGAAAGTAGATAGTTTAGTAATAGAATGGAGTATGTAATGAATCAAATTCTAATAACTGAAAATGATAATCTTAATAAAAAACCAAAATCAAAATCAAAAAACAAAGTAAAAAAATCTAGTGGTAGCACCGATATTGCAAAAATATTAAGAGTGTTTGCCGTTTTAATTTTTGTGTATGGGCTAGCTTTGTCTGGAGGTGGAGCATATGCAATAATGCAAAGCATAGAACAGGCGGAAGCAAACATTACTCCAGAAGTAACAATGCAAAGAACAGGCAACAATGTTATAATATACATTAAATCTCAAAATGGAATACGTACAATATCATATGCTTGGAATGAATCTCTAGAAAAGGTTATACAAGGCAAGAACCAAACAGAAGCAGAAGTAGAGGTTACTGTTCCTATAGGAGAGAGCAAGCTAAACATATCTGTAATAGATTCTCAAGGAACAAAATACAAATTTATAAAGAATTTTATACAACTAGAAGACGACACAACCAGTCCGCAAATAGAGTTTGAGGCTATAGATTCAGGTGTAAAAATTATTGCTACAGATGATACTGCTTTGGACTATATTATATACAAATATGGAGATGAAGAAGAGGTACGAATTGATGCCGAACAAGACAATCAAACTACCATAGAAGTTACTGTTCCTGTAACGCAAGGACAGGCTAGTTTAACGGTAGAGGCTGTAGATAAATCACAAAATAGTATAACAGAAGAACAGGAAATAAAAGGAGTTAAAAAGCCAATTGTAACTGTAACTTTAGATGAAAATGACCCTTCGTATATAGTAATAAAGGCAACTGATGAAGAGGGAATAAGAATGGTTTCATACTATGTTAATGGGCAAGAATACAAAACAGACCCTAATATATCTTTAAACATAACGAAATTTGAATGGAGACAAAGGCTAGATTCAGGAGAAAACACTATAACAGTTCATGTATACAATGTAAATGAATTGGTTACAGAATATGTTGGAACATTTAACAATTAGTAAATTGGAGGGAAACACGTGCAAAATATATATTTAATAGATGATAAAGAAGAACTAAAGAAAAAACTAACAGATTTATTTAATGAAGAAAAAATATTCAAATTTAAACAAATAAAAACAGAAAATGTGGATGTTGCTTTAAAAGATATTCCAGCGCTGATAATAATAAACGAAGATACTGTTACAGAAGACGCAGTGCAAATATGCAGAAAAATAAGAAACAATGATGACAATGCAATAACTCCTATAATAGTTGTAACATCAAATGTTATAAGAGAGCACCGAATAGAAATATTAAAGGAAGCAGTAACATATTTTATAAAAAATCCAATAGATTACGAATATTTATATTATACAATAAAAAACATAACAAGTTTATTATATATAAATAGAAGAGTAAGTCCTTTAACAAGTCTGCCAGGAAATGTTCAAATACAGGCCGAAATAAAGAAGAGACTTATGAAAAAAGAATATTTTGTAATGCTGTATTTGGACCTTGATAATTTTAAGGCATACAATGACACATATGGATTTTCGCAAGGAGATGAAGTTATAAAATTTACTGCTAGGACAATAGTAAACAATGTACATTCCAAGGAAGAAGACAACAACTTTGTTGGTCATATAGGAGGAGACGATTTTATAGCTATTGTAGAGGACAAGGACTACGAAAAAATCTGTCAAAATATTATTTTAGAGTTTGATAAAAATATAAAGAAATATTTTAACGAAGACGATATCAAAAGGGGATTTTTGGAAGTGCCAAACAGAAAAGGCATAATCGAGGAATTCCCAATAACTTCTATATCTATAGGTGCTGTTGAGGTAGAAGCAGATAGATTCCACAATACTTTGGAAATAGGAGAAGCAGGAGCACAAGTAAAACACTTATCTAAAACAATTCCTGGGAGCACATATGTAATAGACAGAAGAAAGCAATAATAGCACACCTATTGCTTTCTTTTTAAATAGACCGTAAGGCGACTTTTTGTTGAAAATAGTAGAAATTTGATGTACGAATTAAATTGACTTTAAACACGGTGTAAACTATAATTATTTTATTGTTAATAAACATGATATTAACAATAAAATAATAAGGTAGGTAGGTACATATGAAAAAAGCCATAAATTTTAAAGAACTACTCGATATATCATATAATAGATATAAAGCACAAAAAGCTGTTACGGTAGAACATAAATATCCGAAAAACATAAACTTTTTTAATTATAAGTTTGATGTTTATTCGCTCTCCAGGGCGTTAAAGTCCAAAGAAAAAAATATAAAAAATAAAAAAATAGCAATAATATCAGAAAACAGATATGAATTTTTAGTTACATATCTGGCAAGCATAATATTAAAAAACAGTGTCTTTATAATAGACAGAAACTTAAGCCAAGATGAAATAGAAAAGAGAATAAAAAAACAAAACATAAATACTATATTTTTTTCCAACACAAGCCGCGAAAAAATAGTGGAAATATTTAAATTAAATTCAGAAAATAAAATAAAAAATAAGAAAAAAATTATAAATCTAGTAAATTTCGATTCAGATAACAAATTCCCAATTATAGAATATGAAAAGCTAATAAATGTAGGTAGATATATGGAAAATAACAGCATAGAAGGTATGCCTATTAGGCAGGATTTTGATGCCAAAAATACCATAATTATCAATAAAAATGGTACTATAGGATATTCAGAACAAGAATTAATTAATAGTGCGTATAAAATAGGTCAAAATATAAGAGTAAGTAAAAAGAAATCAATTCAGTCATCATATGAAATAAATAGTTTTTTTAAAATTATAACAAATGTTTTGCTACCATTAATTTATGGATTAAATATAAAATATTTTACAACTGAAATAGACAGAAAAACAAGAAATGTGGATATAGAGGAATATTCCAAAGATACTGCATTAATTTTGTACAAGAATTTGCAATATCAAGTAAAAAGAGAAAACGGAACA
>CAZXVQ010000046.1:0-7398 GCA_964644295.1 uncultured Clostridium sp. | reverse complement strand
AAAAAGCTAGATGTAATGGCAAAAGAAAGAGAAATATTTATACATGGGCAGGTAGACGAATCTGGAAACGTAGTAGTTCCAGGTTGCGTACGAAATGGAATAGACGAAAAATCTGCCAACAAAATATTTGATGAAATGGCAGAATTTGCAAAATACGCATTTAATAAATCACATGCAGCGGCATATGCGGTTGTATCCTACAGAACAGCTTATTTAAAGGCATATTATCCAACCGAGTTTATGGCTGCAATGTTAAACAGCTATTTAGGAAACTTAGACAAAATTCCAGAGTACATAGACGAATGTAAAAGGCTAAATATAGAAATTCTAAAACCAGATATAAACAGAAGTTACACAAAATTTACGGTTGATAATGGCAAAATACGCTTTGGCTTAGGAAGTGTAAAAAATGTTGGAATAGGTGCAGTAGATGCAATAGTTGCAAACAGAAATGAACATGGTGAATACAAAAGCTTTACAGATTTTTGCGAGAGAATAGAGGGAGAAGCGGTAAATAGAAAATGTATAGAAAGTCTAATAAAAGCAGGAGCGTTTGATGGCTTTACAGAAACCAGAAGTACACTTATGGCATCATTTGATGATATATTAGACGCAATAAGTGGTTCGGCTAAAAAAAGCATTCAAGGGCAAGTGTCTATGTTTGATATGGTATCAAATACAGAAAACGCAGAGCAGGACGCTCAAGACATGGACAGACTAAAATACAACTACACAACTTTAAAAGAATACACAGAACAAGAACTTTTATCTATGGAAAAAGAAATGCTTGGAATATATCTATCTGGACACCCACTAGAAAAGTTTAGAGCACAAATTGCAAAACAGGCAAACATAAATACAATGCAAATAAGACAAACAAATGGAAATTTGGGCGAAGGAGAGGAAAATTACATGGCGGAAGCTCCAACTCTTCAAGATGGTCAATTTGTAAAATATGCGGGAATTATAACAGCAGTGAAGAAAAAATACACAAAAAACAACAAAATAATGGCATTTGTTACAGTAGAAGACCTGTATGGAAGTTGCGAGATAATAGTATTTGAAAACTGCTACATGCAATGCTCAAACGAACTAATAGACGAAAATATTGTCCTAGTAGAAGGACGTTTAAGTGTGCGTGAAGACGAAGAAACAAAAATAGTTGCAAGAGATATAAGAAAATTGGAAAACACAAATAAGCAAGAGCTCGTAATAAACATTACAACATTAAATGAAGACCAAAAAGAAAAACTAAGAGGAGCACTAAGATTCTTTACAGGAGACAAAAACAATATGCAAGTAGAAATAGTAAATGGTAAAATCAAATCACCTGCAGGGGGCTTATATGTAACAAAAGAAATATTAGAGGAATTGCAAGAGATAGTAGGATTGGAGAATGCAAAAATAGAATAGAAAAATGAGCAAAAAATAAAACCTTCAAATAGAAAGCTTGTGAATTAATTGTTTTATTTTTACCGTGAAGTAAAAAAATTGACAAAAATAAATTTAATACAGAAATAAATACTAAAATGGCTATGATTAAAAAGTATTATGGCTTTGGATATGGTTTTGTCTCATTTGTTCTAAATAAAATATAGTCAACACTTGTATTATAAAAATCGGCCAGCTTAGTTAGTAAATCTAAAGGAATGCTTCTTTTGTTTATTTCATAATACGAATATGCAACTTGTGATATATTTAAAAACTTACTTATTTGGTTTTGAGTAAGATCCCTGTCCTCTCGCAAATTTCTTATACGTGTTTCCATGACATTAATCCTTTCATAAAATAGAGTTAAGCAAATTATAAAGTAAAACGAAATGTTATGTTGAAATACAAAACGGTTTGTTTTATTCGATTTTAGAAAAATTAGTTTACATTAAAATTCTATATTGAAATAAGAGGTGGAATTTGTTATAATTTTACAAGAAAGGAAAATCATATGAGAAATAGGAGAAACTCAAGAAGAAAAAATAAAGTAAAAGAAATAATATTTAGTAAAAATTTTATAATTACATGTATTATACTAATATCTGTAAGCGTAATGTCTTTTACGCTAATAAAAGCAAGACAAGCACACGAAATAGCAGAAATGGCTAAAAAAGCAGAAGAATTGGACAGACAAACAGGAGAAATATTTACCGCAATAGAAACTGACCTTTTAAATCAAGGTACAAATAATACTACAGAAAAGGTTTATACAGTAAATATTGCAGCTGTGGGAGATATTTTGTGCCAAATGGATATGATAAACGATGCTTATAAAGGCGGAGAATACGATTTTTCAAACATGTTTGATGAAGTTAGTGGATTTATAAAAAACTCTGACATTGCCATAGGAACGCTAGAAACAAATTTTACAGCAAATACTTATTCTGGAACAGGAAAATATAATTCGCCAATAGAATTTTTGAAGGCTGTAAAAGGCTCTGGCATCAGCCTTGTGTCTCTTGCCCATAATCATATACTAGATTATAAAGAGAGTGGATATTACGAAACCATAGAAAAAATAAAAAACGAAAATGTAGATATAACAGGAATACCTAATAATAACGAAAATGTCGAATTTACAGGGATTATAAAGGAAATAAACGGCATAAAAATCGCATTTCTTGGCTACACATATGGGCTTAGTAACTCAAGCAGTTTAACAGATGAAGAAAAGCAACTGGCAAATATATACACAGAAGAGCTTGCAAGCAAAGACATTGAGTATGCTAAACAAAATTCAGATTATATAATTGCAATAATGCACTGGGGTAATGTAAACGATTCTACAATTTCGAGTGAGCAAAGGCAGATTACCACATTTTTAGTAAGTCAAGGAATAGATATGATATTAGGTGCGCATCCATCTGTAATAGAGCCAATGGAAATAGTACAAGATAGCGAAGGGAAAAACATTTTAGTTGCATATTCATTAGGAAATTATATATCTGCATTTAAATATGAAGATGCAGATGTAGAATTAATTTTAAATATACAAATATCTAAGACCGAAGATTCTGATAAAGCAGTATTACAAAAGGTTGATTACACACCTATTTATGTTTTAGATAATGGAACAAAAGCAGAAAACAGATTTGAACTAACAGATATGAAAAAGCTAATAAGGGATTATGCAAATGGAGATACAAGCAGAATAAGTAAATCGGTTTATAATTCTTTATTAACAAAATTGGAAAAATTGCAAAAACTATTAGCTGTGGAAGAGTAAATCATGCGCCAAAATGAAAGGAAAAATTATGGAACAAACTAATATTGAAGATGAGGAAAATGCTTTAAGAGTGCTTGTGGAAAATATACTGTACAAGCAGGTAGAATCAAACGAAAATGAGTTAATCGGTAAAAAAGGAGAAAGTAGAGAGGCTATAATAAAGAGTTTTCTAAAGGAATATAGAGCCAGATTTAAAAGCATGTCAGATGAGCAATATATAGAAATTGTAAAAAATACATTAGAAAGAACAGAGAAAAACATAAAAAAACTGAGAAGAGATTATCAAGATAAAGAAGAAGACAGATAAAAGGAGCAATTAAAAATGAATGTAGGATTTGTATCACTGGGATGTAGCAAGAACTTAATTGATACTGAAATGATGATTGGCGTATTTAAAAATAACAAATTCAATATAGTAAATAATCCTCAAGAGGCTGATGTAATAGTAATAAACACATGTGGATTTATAGAACAGGCAAAAGAAGAAGCAATAAATACAATATTAGAAATGGCAGAATATAAAAAAACTGGCAGATGTAAAATTTTAGTTGCAACTGGTTGTTTAGTAGAACGCTACAAAGAAGAACTAGAAAAGGCACTTCCAGAAGTAGACATATTCCTAAAATACAGCGATTATGCAGAAGAAAAAGGCAAATCCGCAGAAGCATTTGCCAAAGTATTAGCAAAAATATATGAAGAAAAAAGCAATATAGATAATAACATAAATATTCTAAAAGATAACAGAGGATTAGATTTTATGAATAGAGTTATTACAACAGGAGAAAATTTTGCATATTTAAGAATTGCAGAAGGTTGTAGTAACAGGTGTACATATTGTGCAATACCATACATTAGAGGAGATTTTGTAAGTAGAAAAATAGAAGATATTGTAAAAGAAGCGGAAATGTTAGTATCTTCAGGCAGAAAAGAATTAATACTAATAGCACAAGATACTTCAAAATACGGAAAAGATATTTATGGAAAGCCAAAGCTTGCAGAACTTTTACAGGAATTATGCAAAATAAAAGACTTAAAATGGATAAGATTTTTATATACATATCCAGAGGACATTACGCCAGGGTTAATCAAGGTTGTAAAAGAAAACGATAAAATTTGCAAATATTTTGACATACCAATACAACACATTTCAAACAAAGTTTTAAAAAGAATGAATAGAAAATGCACAGGGGAAAGCATAAAAAACACAATAGCGACATTAAGAAAAGAAATTCCAAATGTTGTAATAAGAACAACTGTAATGGTTGGATTCCCTGGAGAAACACAAGAAGACTTTGAAGAATTATATAGTTTCGTAAAAGAGGCAAAATTTGAAAAACTAGGAGCATTCACATATTCAAAAGAAGATGGAACGCCAGCATCAAGACTAAAAGAACAAATACATCCAATGACGAAAAAGGCTAGATACAATAAAATAATGAAACTACAGCAAGTTGTATCTTGCGAAAACGAGAAAAAACAAATAGGCAGAAGTTTAGAAGTTTTAATAGAAGCGATAACTGCCGATAAAAAATACTATGTTGGCAGAAGTTACATGGAAGTCCCAGATATTGATGGAGTTGTATATGTTAAAACAGATGAAAAGGGGTTAAATACAGATTTGGTAGGTCAATATGTAAAATGTGAAGTTGTAGACACAAAGAATTATGATATAATTTGTAGATTGTAATTTTTGCAAGTTACTAACTTAATGCCCCCTGAAAATATAGCTATACATGCGGTATTAATAACACACGCAATATTTGCTATTTGGGGCTTAAAAATTTACTTGACTTTTTGTATAAAATGTACTATAAAATATTTGTCAATTATTTTGATAATTTAAATTGTGGAGGTAATTTTTATGGAATTAAAAGGTTCAAAAACAGAAAAAAATTTAATGGAGGCATTTTCAGGAGAATCAGAGGCAAGAAATAAATACACCTATTTTGCAAATGTTGCAAAAAAAGAAGGGTATGAGCAAATTGCAGCATTATTCTTAGAAACTGCAGAAAACGAAAAAGAACATGCAGAAATACATTTCAAATACTTAAATGGAATAGGAGATACAAAAGCAAATTTAGCTCAAGCAGCAGCAGGAGAAAACTATGAGTGGACAGACATGTATGACAGAATGGCAAAAGAAGCAGACGAAGAAGGATTTACTGAAATAGCTGCAAAATTTAGAGGAATAGCATCAGTAGAAAAAGAGCATGAAGCAAGATATAGAAAATTATTAGAAAATGTAGAAAATGGAGAAGTATTCAAAAAAGGTAGTATAACAATTTGGAAGTGCAGAAATTGTGGACATATAGTGGTTGGAACAGAGGCTCCAAAAATTTGCCCAGTTTGCGAGCACGCACAATCATATTTTGAAGTAAAAGCAGAAAATTACTAAAATATAAGCCGACTATTTTTAGCCGGCTCAACTTATAAAAATGTTAATTACTTCTTTATAATTTACAGTATATTTTAATATATCACATTCTTTAATTAATGGCTGTAAACTGTAAAAAGATGTAATAGTGCATTAAGAAAAAAATAATATGACTGTAAAAGAAAGATAAGGTTGAAAAATAATTTTCAACTATCAAGTTTATGTAAGCTTTCAAGAGCTTACAGGAAAGGAATGATGTGGGCTTAAAAGCTAACATCTACTAGGAAAAATGGAAAAAATAAGAGGATTTGAAGTAGCCAAAGGCTTTGAAGATAAAGGAATAAATTTACCAGTTAGAAAAACAGAATATTCGGCAGGATATGATTTTGAAGCAGCGGAGGATTGTGTCGTTCCCGCATTTAAACCAGGAATTGCACCAACATTAATAAAAACTGGAATAAAAGCATATATGCAATCAGATGAAATGCTGTGTCTATATAACAGGAGTTCTAACCCAAAGAAAAAGGGGCTAATATTAGCCAATAGCGTTGGAATAGTAGATAAAGATTATTACGAAAATCCAAACAATGATGGACATATTATGTTTGCATTTTATAACATAAAAGATACAGATGTAGAAATAAAAAAAGGAGATTGTATAGGACAGGGTATTTTCGAGAAATACTATGTTGCAGATAGCGACAATGCTTCAGGTAAACGAGAAGGCGGATTTGGCTCAACTAATAAATAGGAATAATTTTGGCTTGAATAGTGTAAAAAAATTTCTTTTATGATATAGATACAATAATAATATTATGCTACAGATAAGTGAAAAGCAATATTAGTAACGCTAAAAACTAATAAACATAGAGAAAACAAATGAAAGGATAAAAAATAAGTAGTTTACTTACTAAAAGAAGAATGCAAAATAAGGATAATGATAAAATTTTGGATCAACGAACATATTGGTATTAGGAGTTTTACTAGGAGGGGGATTTTAAATGTTGATAAAAGTTAATTTTAGATATGTCAATGAAGTATGGAGTTTCTTAAATAAAAGTTTTACTAAATGGGCAATAATATTCTTTATTTTTCTGCTTTTGGTAGGGTATTTTGCTTCTGATTTTAAAACTACTATGGGGGTTTTAGGTTTTATAACGATAATATATATAGGATTTGCGATTAAAACCTTAAAAATTAATAATAAATATAAATATTTTATGAAAAATGGCATAAAAACAAGTGGAACAATTAAAGATATTAAAGTGAAAGAAGGACATGCAGGTCTTACAGCTGATATAGATAATCGATATGAAATAGTATGCCTTATTGTTGAATTTAAAAATCCATATTCAAACAAAATTGAACAATTTACTACTGAAAGAGTAAATGGAAATCCATTTATATATTTGAGTTCACTTGATGTAACTGTATATGTATTGCCAGACGGCAGAGCGTTAGCAACAGATTTTAAAAGAATAAAAAAATTAAGTGATTCGGTAAAATGTCAAAACGATGAAGAATATAAAAAAGGAATAGAATCTCAAGGGAAAAATAGATTTTTATATATCTTTTATTACATAATTTTCTTTTGTGTAATAGGCTGTATATTTATTAAGGTTAACTTTATTATTTCTTTTATATTAATATTAGCAATATGTGCAATTTTAATATTGTTTGGAAATAAAAAATAATTATATAGTATAATATTAAATTTGTAAGGAGCAGGTAAAAAATGAAAAAAATAATTTTACCACTTTTATTATGTGGAATTGCAATTCTAGGATTAATAGGTTGTGGCAACAAG
>CAZXVQ010000045.1:0-7569 GCA_964644295.1 uncultured Clostridium sp. | reverse complement strand
TAAAAATTGAAAGGAGGTGAATGTGTGTATGGATAGAAAAAAGACAATAATAATTGCTGTTGCTATAGTGGTTATTTTACTTATTATTCTTGGAATAGTTTTACTTCTTAATAATAAAACATACACAGTAAATTTTGATACAAAAGGTGGAACTTTGGTAGAAAGTCAAACTGTAAAGGAAAATGGAGTAGTAATAGAGCCAGATGAACCAACTAAAGAGGGATATGCCTTCTTGGGATGGTATTTAAGTGAAGAAAGCACTACCAAGTATGATTTTAATACAAAAGTAACTGAAAATTTTACTTTAATTGCAAAATGGCTAATGGTAGAAGAAAAGAAGAAAATCTCAGAGGTTTATATTACAAGTGAAAAAACAGAAATAAATATAGACGATGAACTTAATTTATCAGTAAAAGTTATGTCTGGAGACGAGGAATTAGAACTAGCTGAATTAGTATGGACTTCTAGTAACGAAGAAATTGCAACAGTTGATGAAAATGGCAAAGTAAAAGCAATATCAGCGGGAACAGTAACAATTACAGTATCTGCAGATGGAGTAACATCAACAATAGAAATTACAGTTAAAGAAGAAACCACTCAAACAAGCACAAAACCAACTACATCTTCTAACGGTAATACAACAAACAACAATACAACAAACAGTAACACAACAGAAAACAACACAACAACAGAAGTAACATACACTTATCAGTGGGAAAAGGTAGAAACTAGTGCTGGCAGTGCACAATCCATGTTATATATTGTAAGTTCTGAAGGAAATAAAGTATCAGGCACAGTAACATTAACAACAATTGCTGGAACTTCAACAACAGTATCTATTCCAGCTTCAGGAACAGCGTTTATGAGAGATACAATAGCCAGTGTAACAAATATAACCGTATCAGATTAATCTAAAAAATTTAGAAAGGGAAGAAATAATATGAGTAAAAATATTAGAAAAATATTGGTGTTTCTTTTTATTCTTGTTGCTTTAATAATGTTATTTTCAATTGTTAAAGCCACAACAGTAAAAGAAACAACACAATCTGATGATAGCTACGACACCATAGAAGAGAACACTGTTATCATAGGAGTAACGAAATTTACTCCCGGCACTATTATAACAGGTGTTGGAGCATCCATTGCAGGAGCAAACGATATGGCAACATATATTTCTATAAATGGCAGTACAGATAATTATTCTTATCCAAAAATGTACTATTATTTAGCAGGAACATGGTTTGAATTTGATGAAGATGGAAATATAACAGTTGTTTCAGACGATATAAGCTCTTTAGATATTTACTATGTAAATAATGAATTAAAACCAGGAGTTACAATTCCTAAAAAAGAAGTAAAAGAAGAATACACAGTTTTCTTTATGGATGGGGGAACACAGGTTGACGCAGTAACCGTAACTGAAGGAGAAACTATAGCAGATTTCCCTACTTTGGATGAGGTATTACAGTATTCTTATATGTGGGTAGATAAATATGGCAATGAAGTAACAACTGATACTGCCATTTATGAAGATTGCGTATTTGTAGCAAAATGGAACCAAATAGTTGATTTATCACAAACCGATGAAAACGGCGAAACTGTTTTGGAAAAGCAATCAGCAAGCCTTGTCGCAACATATTATAATCAACCAAATACTAACAATGGAAGCGATAATGTATTAACAAATGTTGATGATGATGTTTATTATATAGACTTAGGAACATATACAGGAAATGAAGAAAATCCAACTACATTAACAATAAATGGTGTAGAATATGGAACAGATAATGCTTCTTTAAGCGTTGGAAACAACAATTTTATAGAACTTCCTGTATGGAAAATAAAACAAATAGATGGAGCTGACCATATTTTAGTTGCATTACCTTGGCTATGTGTAGAAGCACTTCCAAATTCAGAAACAGTGGTTACTGTTGGAAATCAAACAATTGATGTAAAATTATATTCGGAAGATACTAATAGCGAATTAGTCTTAGAAAGTGCAGGTAATTTCAGCAATTCGGAAGATGCTAATTACATTCATGAAGTTACTGTAAATTCAAATACAGTTACATTAACACGTGGACATAAGATTATGGGTGTTGGATTAACACTTTCATTAGATAATGAAAACATTACAACTTCTAATTATGACGGAGTTATATTTAGAATGAATAATGTAAATAAAATGAAGATGGGCATAGTAACACCAGAAGATGATACATTTACTTATGCTACATATTATAATTATAGTAATGAACCAGTTACAGAAGAAAGCGAAAATACCTTAGAATATAAGCTTGCAATCCCAGGTAAAGGTACAATAACTGTTACAATTATTGTTAAAGATGTTGTAGGAGTTACAAGTGCAAGTGGATTACTAGATGCTATAGATGCAGGTGCATCTAGTGTAACATTATCAGAAGATGTTACATTAACAGATGGATTAGAAATTGCAGATGATGCAGATGTAACTGTTGACTTAAATGGAAATACATTAAACATGGGTGCAAATAATTTAGAGGTTAATGGAGGAAAACTTGTTATAAACGATAGTTCCGACGATGGAGTTATTACTTTTGATAGTGGTAAGCTATATGTTTCAGAAAATGGAAATCTTGTTTTAGAAAGTGGAAAAATAGAAGCTATGAAAGGTTATGCAATTTATGGAGACAATGGTAATATTACTATAAATGGTGGAGAAATTGAATCTTTATATGCTTGTGTTTCTAGTAATAATACAACTGGAACTTTGACACTTACTATAAATGATGGTACATTAACAGCTACTTCTTGCCCGGCAATTTATATGGCTAGCCCAATTTCCGTTACAATAAATGGTGGAACAATAAATGGTGGCATCTTTGCAAGAATGGGAAGTATTACGGTTGCCGGTGGTGTAATAAACTCTTTTGGAGAAGGTTACCTTGAGCCAAGTAAGTATTACGACTTTTCCGGATGTGTTTGGTTCCCAGATGCAATTTTTGTTCTAGCTGGTACTTATGACTATAGCAAAAATGATTTGAATAATGACTTAAACATAAATATTACAGGTGGAGAAATTAATTGCATTAACTCAGCAGGTTCTGCAGTTGCAATATATAATCTAGGTAAAGTACAACAAACAAAAAACATTGCTATATCAGCTGATGCTAAACTAACCAATAAGTCTGAAGAAAGAAATGTATTTGATGTTTTAGTATGGGACGATTTTATAGCTGAAAATAGCACAGATTACTCAGGGAAAAGTAATGCAACAAACAAAGAAACATATACAAAATTTGTAACAGAAATTGATTTAACAAATGTAGCTGATATTTATAAAGTAACGTCTACTACTAATGAGTAATTAATTTAAAAATTAAATAAAAAAATTAGAGGAGATTTCCTCTAATTTTTTTTATAGCAAATATCAACCTTTTTCTAATGTTAGGTTATTTTTTAATTTACGTTGTATATGATATTGATAAATTTACAAAAATTCAAGACTTTTTTAATATTTAATGATATAATGGTAAAATATTGAAGGGAGGAAAAATTATAAGTAGTATGGAAGAGCAACCAGAACAACCGGGAGGGACGAATAAAAAAATTCTACCAATTTAAATAATGAAAATGATAATTTAAATACCTAAAATGCAAAAGCAATAAAAAGGTAAATAGAAAGGAGCAAATTGATGAAAATAGGAATAGTGGGACTTCCAAATGTAGGGAAAAGTACTTTATTTAATGCTATAACAAACGCAGGAGCAGAATGTGCAAATTATCCATTTTGCACAATAGAACCAAATGTAGGAGTAGTTCCTGTGCCAGATGAAAGGCTAGATAATTTGGCAAAAATATATAATCCACAAAAAGTAACACACGCAATAATAGAATTTGTGGACATAGCTGGGCTTGTAAAAGGAGCAAGCAAAGGAGAAGGGCTTGGCAACAAATTTTTATCGCACATTAGAGAGACAGATGCAATATGCGAAGTTGTAAGATGTTTTGAGGATTCTAATATTGTACATGTAGATGGAAATATTAATCCATTAAGGGACATAGAAACAATAAATTTAGAGCTAATATTTGCAGACCTGGAAACAGTGGAAAAAAGAATAGACAGGGCAAGTAAACTAATAAAGGCAGACAAGAAATATCAATTAGAAATGGATACATGGAAAAAAATAAGAGATGCCTTGCAAAACGGAAAAATGGCAAGAAGCCTAGATTATTCTGAGGAAGAGCAAGAAATTATAAAGGACGCATTTTTGCTAACAATGAAGCCAATTTTATATGTGGCAAATGTATCAGAGGCTCAACTTTCAGATAATAATGATGCAAATGTAAATGCTGTTAAAGAATATGCAAAGCAGAATAAAGCAGAAGCAATTAAACTTTGCGTAAAAATAGAAGAAGAACTGTCTAGTCTTGGAGAAGAAGACAAAAAAGAAATGTTAGAAGCTTTGGGATTGCAGGAATCGGGACTTGACCAGGTAATTAAGGCAAGCTACGATTTGCTAGGATTAATGTCGTTTTTAACAGCAGGGGAGCCAGAGGTAAGAGCGTGGACAATAAAAAAAGGAACTAAAGCTCCACAAGCCGCAGGGAAAATACATTCAGACATAGAGAGAGGCTTTATACGTGCAGAAATTGTTTCATATGATGATTTAATTAGAGAGGGTTCTGTAAATGCAGCAAAAGAAAAAGGATTGATGCGCTCTGAGGGAAAAGAATATGTTATGCAAGATGGAGACATAGTGTTATTTAAGTTTAACGTGTAACACTATCTTCAAATTGGCAAAACTTTACAAAACATATAGAAAGTGCTATAATTAAAATATGTTCCGAAAAGGACAAATAAAGGAGGTTTAAAACCATGAAACGGAAAATCAACTTGGCACTCACAACAATCCTACCTGCAGTATTAGGGTTCAACATCCTCTTCCTGCTAAAAACACTCGGCGCCAACGAGGGAGAAGTCGATGTAGACTTCTTTGCAATTTGGGTTTTGGTAGCAACCGCTACCTTAATCATTGTAACGGTGGCACGCATTAGGTATCAGGACTTCACGCTGATTGTTCTAGACTTGGTTCTAGGCACAGCTGTAGCAGAGCTCTTCGGAGAGGAGATTCTCTACATGGAAGTTTGGATTATCCTATTTGATGCAGTCGTTCTTGGCGGCATAACTGTGTACGGTTGGTGTAGCAGAAACTACGAAATCGAGCAAGGAAAATGGGAAAAGGTTGAACTCGAAGAGGAAAAGGAAGTACATGATGATGGCTTTAAATCCGAGGAAGATGAATACGAAGACGACGATGATGACGACGACTATGAATCTGAAGACGAGGACGATGAAGACATCTAAAACCTCTATACCTGGCCAGCGCAATACTGGCTGGGTATATTTTTTTGCCAATTCACGCAAAATTCACAAACAAAATTAACAATCCCTATTGACTTTTGCAAGTTGAGGATGTATTATATACACAGTTTAGCACTCGCAAGAATAAAGTGCTAAAAAGAGGTGAGGTATGTTAGACAATAGAAAAAAGAAAATATTACAAGCTATTGTGGAAGAATACATAGAAACAGCAGAGCCTGTAAGCTCAAAATCACTTGTAGAAAATCATGGATTGGCCTATAGCAGTGCAACAATTAGAAACGATATGGCTGAATTAGAAAAAGTGGGCCTCTTAGATAAGCCACACACATCTGCAGGCAGAGTTCCATCTGCTCAGGGCTACAGATATTATGTTGATGAACTTGCAAATTACAACAATATAAGTATACAAGAAATAAAGTACATACAAGAACAACTAGAAACTAAAGTAAATCAAATAGAAGACCTAACCAAGATTGCGACATCAACATTATCAGAAGTAACACATTATACATCGGTTGGAATAGGTCCAAATGTTGCAGGTCAAAATATAGAAGAGGTAAAATTTATATTATTAGGTTCTAGAATGTTAATGGCAATTATTTTAACGGAAAATGGTCTTATTAAAGAAACAATTATAAAATTTGATGAAGACATAACAGATAAGCAAGTAGAGACATTAACATATATATTTAATAATAAATTAAAGGGAAAGCCACTAACACAAATAGATAAGCCAATGGAAGAATACATGCACATTGAAATGGATAACATATTAAAGGTCGTAAAGCCAGTTTTAGAGCAAATAAAAAAGGCACTTAATGAAGATATTCCAGTGTATATGGAAGGGGCAGATAAGTCATTTGAATTGCCAGAATTTAAAAGACTAGATATCGCAAAGAATTTTGCAAATATTCTAGATACGGACAAAACAAAGCAAATGATGAATATATTAAATAGTGGAAACAGCGATGATGAAATAAATGTATACATTGGTGACGAAAATGTGAATAAAGAGCTAAAAGATTTCAGTATAGTAACTTTTAAGCATAAAGAAGATGGAAACGATTTGGGAACTATTGCAATTATAGGGCCAACTAGAATGGATTATTCTAAAGTAATATCTGCAATGAAATATATTAGTAAAAAATTAAATGAAGACAAAAAAATTGATGATATTTTAAGAAAGGAAGACAAGGATGGATAAAGAAAAGCAAAATCACAATAAAGAAGAAAGCTCATTAGAAGAACAAGAAAATGTAAAAGAAGAAACTAACAAAAATAGCAATTCTGATGAGTCAACACAAAATTCTAATGAACAAAAATTAAATGAAGAAATTACAAAGTTGAAAAATGAATTAGATGATATAAAAGACAGACACACAAGACTTATAGCAGAATTTGACAATCTAAAAAAGAGAAGTTCAAAAGAAAGAGAAGGACTATATAATTCCATAATGGGAGATATAATTTCATCTTTATTGCCAGTAATAGACAATTTGGAGAAAGCAACTGAGGCAAATTCTCAAGATGAGGAATATAAAAAAGGTGTAGAACTTGTATTAAAACAGTTTAAAGATGTACTTGCAGCAAATGGAGTAAAAGAAATTGAGGCAGTGGGCAATCCATTTGACCCAGAGCTCCACGAGGCAGTTAGTATGATACAAGACGAAAATCTTGGCGAAAAAATAGTTGCAACAGAGTACAGAAAAGGTTATATGCTGGGGAACAGAGTTATTAGACATTCTATGGTAGTAGTAGCAAATTAAAATAACCAAAAACAGTTTTTAATTTTAAACAAATTCATTGTTTAATTTATATATAAAACATAAGAAAACCAAAAATTGGTTAAAATAAATTTTAAATACAAAATTATAGGAGGAATTTTAAAATGGGAAAAATTATTGGTATTGATTTAGGAACAACTAATTCATGCGTTGCAGTTATGGAAGGAGGAGAGCCAGTTGTAATTCCAAATGCAGAAGGAAATAGAACAACACCATCTGTTGTTGCATTTTCAAAAAATGGAGAAAGATTGGTAGGACAAATAGCAAAACGTCAAGCTGTTACAAATCCAGATAATACAGTTATATCTATAAAAAGAAAAATGGGAACAGCAGAAAAGGTAAAAATAGAAGGAGGAGACCAATTCTCTCCACAAGAAATATCTGCAATGATATTACAAAAATTAAAAGCAGATGCAGAAA
>CAZXVQ010000044.1:0-7729 GCA_964644295.1 uncultured Clostridium sp. | reverse complement strand
GTTAATTCCGGCTGTATTAAGGCTTGGAACTAACAATATAAAAACGCAAAAAGAATTAAGCAAAAGGCTGGATACAATGTATGGCGCAGACTTTAACTGTGGCATAGAAAAAAGAGGAGATAATCAAATTTTAAAATTTTATATAGAGACAATAAATGATGAATTTACACTAGAAAAAGAAAATATATTAGAACAAGCTATTAACCTATTATTAGACATAGTGCTTAACCCACTAACTGCAAATAACTCATTTAACGAAGACTATGTAAATGGAGAAAAGAAAAACTTAAAAAGAATAATTGAAAGCAAAATAGACGATAAATCTAGCTACGCATATATAAGGTGCATAGAAGAAATGTACAAGGGTAAAAACTATGGATTATATCAATATGGCTATATTGAGGATTTAGAAAATATAGACGCAAAAAATCTATATGAATACTATAAAGAATTTTTAACGCAATGTAAAATAGATATGTTTGTATCTGGCAAACTAGAAAACGAAGAAAAAATAAAACAAACAATAGAAAACAATTCCCAAGTGCAAAAATTACCAAAAAGAACTCCGGATTTTGTAAAAAATAGCAAAGACAATGCAAAAAATGTAAAAGAAAAAGCAGTATCTGAAAGTATGAATGTTACACAAGGGAAATTGGTAATTGGAATGAGTATAGAAAATGGCGAAAGTCAAGAAGCGCCTTTAAGTGTGTATAATGCAATACTTGGGGGAGGCGCAAATTCTAAGCTATTTCAAAATGTTAGAGAAAAAGCAAGCCTAGCATATACTGCCTCATCACTATATTTAAAAAACAAAAACAACATAATAATAAGATGTGGAATAGAAATAGAAAATTACGATAAAGCATTAGAAATAATAAAACAGCAACTAGAAGATATTAAAAATGGTGAATTTACTAAAGAAAATATTGAAGAGGCAAAGGAATTAATGGTAGCAAGCCTAAACAGCACAAATGATGAGCAAGCAGGGCAAATATCATATTTAATGTCTCAAGAATTATTGGAAAATAAAATACAGCTTACTGAATTTATTGAACAAATAAAGGACGTAACAAAACAGCAAATTATAGATGTTGCAAACAAGGTTACAATAAACACTGTGTATTTTTTAAAAAATTAACCATAATAGCTATGTCCTTGCTTAGGGCAAAGCTTACAATAAATTAATGAATTTAATTAAGAGGTGACTTAAAAATGGAAAGAATAGAATGCAAAGAAATAAAAGAAACCACCTATACAGAAAAGCTAGAAAATGGCTTAGAAGTTATAATAATTCCGAAAAAAGACGTATTAAAAAAATACGTTATATTTGGAACGAAGTTTGGCTCTATAAACAACACGTTTATTGCGCCAGGAGAAAACGAGCCAACAACAATTCCAGATGGCGTAGCTCATTTTTTGGAACATAAAATGTTTGAACAGCCAAACGGAACAAACAGCCTAGACAGATTAATGGCATTGGGAATAGATGCAAATGCGTACACAACCACAGACCACACGGCATATTTGTTTGAGTGCACAGACCACTTTTACGAAGGATTAGACGAGTTAATGGACTATGTTCAACACCCATATTTTACAGAGCAAAATGTAGAAAAAGAAAAGGGAATAATAGGGCAAGAAATAATGATGTACAATGACGACCCTGGCTGGCAAACATATATAAATGCAATGGACTGTATGTACAAAGAAAATCCCATAAAAAAAGATATAGCAGGAAGTATAGAATCAATAAGTAAAATTACACCAGAAATATTAAACAAATGTTACAATACTTTTTACAACCCAGGAAACATGGTAATTGTGGCTTGTGGAGATTTTGAACCGGAAAAATTGCTACAAGAAATAAAAACAAGACTTGTTCCGAGCAAGAACAAGGGTGAAATAAAAAGAATATTTGTAGAGGAAGAGCCACAAATTAACAAAAAAGAAAAAGAAGCCAATATGCAAATAAGCATGCCAATATTTGCAATCGGTTATAAGGACAAGCCGGCGCAAGACAAAAAAGAGGCAGTACAAAGGCACATAGCAATAGAAATATTGCTAAATATGCTAATTGGTGAAAGTTCGGAATTATACAATAATTTATACGAAAATGGTCTTTTGCTTGCGACACCGGATTTAGATTATGAATTTTCAGACCAATATGCGCATATATTAATATCAGGACAATCTGAACATCCAGAAACAGTGCAAGAAAAGCTAAAAGAAGCGGTAAAAGACCTAATAAAAAACGGAATAGAAGAGGAAGAATTTAACATAGCAAAAAGAAAATTATATGGAAACTATGTATCAGAATATAATAGCGTGGCAGATGTTGCCAGAATGTTTTTGGCGGACTGGATGAAGCAAATAAATAGCTTCTCATATATAGAAGAATTTTATAATATAACAGAACAATATGTAGAAAATGTTTTAAATGAAGTATTTAAGGAAGAAAATATGGTAATATCTATTGTAAAAGAAAATAACAAATAATGTCGCATTTTGCAAATTAATAAAAAATGCACACTTATAATCACGTAAAATACGAAAAATACAAGAAAAAACGCATACGAAAACATAGAAAAGAATGGAAAAATTGTTGACTTAGGATATAACATGTGGTATTGTGTTATCAGCACAAGCGAGAACATGATATATGGCAAAATATATATCTTAAGGAGATAAGAAATATGTTAGAAAATGAGATATGTGAATTAAGAGAAAGACTAAATAATAGTATATTGGAGGGCAAAGATTACAGTATAATATACAAAATAAGTACAGATTTAGACCAACTAATTGCCCAATATTATTTAGTAAATAAGGCTAAATAACACGCATTTACGCCAAAATTTTACAAAAAAGGCAAAAAATTATTGACAATTTAAAACAATTGCGGTATTATAAAATTATATAGTGAAATTCTGAAAATAAGGAGGAAAATTATATGAAAAGGAATAAAATGCTTAAAGTTATGCTTGCAGTATTAACACTAGTAGTATTGCTTGGAGTTGCAGGAACTGTTTTTGCTGATGATGCGGTAAAAGATGGATATACAGAAGTTACTCCAATAGAACCAGGTGACGGTGTATCAGACAGCATAGGAAGCATAACAGGGAAAATATTGTATATCGCTCAAATGATTGGATATGCTGTAGCAGTTATTATGCTAATAGTATTAGGAATTAAATACATAACAGCATCACCAGACGGAAAAGCTGAAATTAAAAAATCGGTATACATATATGTAGTTGGTGCATTAGGAATATTCGCAGCATCTACTTTAGTAGGAATACTAAAAAATATGTTTACTACATTATAATAGCAGATATTTACAAAAATGTTGGAGCAATTCCAACATTTTTTGTGTTTAGTTTTATAATCTCTGGAGCACAAAATAAATTGCAAACTGTAAATCAATTTAATAATTAAAATTGCAAAATTAAGTAATAGCCATAACTTGCAAATCGCCGGGTGCTTTCTTGATTAATTATTTTAAATTGCAAAATAAATAATAAAACTGTTGAAAAAGCATAAATATTTGTATATAATTATAATAACAATTTTTTAAGAACAGGGGATAAAACTATGAAGAAAATAACTAGTATTTTTATAATTTTATTAATAATATTTATGACAATTTCGGATTTTACAGTTGTACAAGGCGGGCTCGATGATAGGATTACTCCGGTAATAATTGATGATGGCGGAGGTGGAGGAAGCACTTCTGAAGAAACAACACGGAGGAGACTCTAGCGACACAATATACGGCCAATATACAAACATTTATAGCTCTGAAAACGAAGGATTACTGAGCATTGGCGGCAAAGTACTATATGTTGTACAAATGATTGGCTATTCGGTATCTGTTATAACCTTAATTGTAATAGGAATTCAGTATGTAACCAAAAGTCCAGATGGCAAGGCACAAATTAAAGATAGGCTTGTAATGTACACCATAGGTGCTGCGATATTATTTGGAGCAACAACATTTATATCTATAATTGCAAACTTTGGAAATGGATTATTTAATTAAATATAAAATAGGGCATATAAATATTAGAAAAGCATAATATTTATATGCCTCATTTTGTAATAAAAATTTATCTACTAAGAATTAATATATTGCGTAAAATGTTACAGAACAATTGCGAAAATATTACAATTTATTTAAAAACGGAAAAAACGCAGAAAACTGTTGAAAAACGGAAAAAAATCATATATAATTAAATTACGAGATTATATCCAAAAGGGGAGAAAAACATGAAAAAAATTACCATAATTCTAACAATAGTTGCTATAATGTTTGCACTATTTTCAAATTTTAATGTTGTAAGAGCAGACGGCTTATTTGAGAACATTCAAAGTGAGGCACGCACATGGCTAAGGAAAGGGCAGAGTGGCTTAAGTATAAGTAGCGATACGATTGCTGGAATTGCAATACCAATATTCCAAATGATGATAACAATAGCCTCAATTGTAGTAACAATTGTAACAATAATTATGGGAATAAAGTATATGACAACAAGCCCAGAAGGAAAGGCAAAATTAAAACAACAATTAATAGGTCTTGTGTTAGCCGTAATTGTTATTTGGGGTGCACAAGGCATTTGGGCGTTTATGGCAACATTCTTAGAGAGCATCACAGGATAAAATATGAACTATAGAAAAAAGTGAAGGAGGAAAACTATGGCTACACATGAAATACCTAGAAGCTATAAAGGGGAAACGAGAATATTAGTGATATTTACTGTAAAATCACTAATATATACTGGAATAGGAGCTTTTGTTGGTTTAATTTTTTATTTTATATTTGGAACTATATTAGGAATAAAAGCACTTGGAATTTGTTTAATGGCATTAATGGCATTAATTGGATATGCAATAGCAACAGTAAAAATTCCATACATACCAGGAATAAAAGCAACTAAAAACATGGCAGGAGATACAGCAGATGAGTTAATAATGAGATATATAAGGTTCTCTCAAAATAAAAGAAAATACTCTTATATAAGTACAAAGGAGGAAAAATAAATGGATATTTTAACAACACTAAATCTTATTTTAATGGTAATAATCGTGGTTATGGTGGCGCTGGCTGCTACCATAGCAATAGTTTTGCTAAAAAATAAGCTAAAAAAAGACCAGGGAGCACAAGAACTTAAAGGAGAACAAAATTCAAATAATCCAAAAGATAAACAAACAAATTCGATTGCATCTGTTAGGGATTTTATGGAATTTGACGACATTATAGACAACATGATTGTAAGAAAGAACAGACACCAGTACAACATGGTTATTCAATGTTATGGAGTAAATTATGATTTATTACCAGAAGAAGAAAAAATAGCTGTAGAAAATGGATTTGTTCAATTTTTAAATACATTAAGATTCCCTATCCAGCTATATGTTCAAACAAGAAACCTTAATTTAAAAGATACAATAGCCGAATACAAAGCCAAAATGTCGGATAAGCAATCTGAATTATATAAACTAGATTCGCAAATAAGGCAAGCAAATGCTAAAGGCGACATAGACCTAGTAAACAAACTTAAATACGAAAGACTAAAAAAGAACAATGTAATTGAATATGGAGCAGATATAATAAAATATGTTGAGAGAATGAGCTTAAATGAGAATGTTCAACAACAAAAAAATTATATAATCGTATCATACTTTACAAACGAGCTTGGAAACGTATCTGATTACAGCAAAGAAGAAATTGATAACATGTGTTTCTCAGAACTTTATACAAGAACAAACTCTGTTATAAGAAGTTTGGCATCAGCAGAAGTTATGGGAAAAATTCTAGATTCGGAGGAATTATCTGAGCTATTGTATATGGCATATAACAGAGATGAAGCAGAGGTTATGAACTTTAACAAAGCGCTAGATGCTCAGTATGACAGATTATATAGCACAGGTAAAGACGCATTACAGAAGAGACAACAATTGCTAGAAGAACAAATTAAAACAGAGGCTGTAAACCTTGCAACAGAAAGTTTACTTGCAGCAGATGAAGAAAGAAAAAAGGAATTAGAAAATAAAAAGAAAAAGAGACAAAGAGTTAAAGAAGAAGCCCTACAAATTGTTGAAGAATACAAAGATCAAATGGACGACGATTTATACCAAAGAACCAAAAATAATATAGACAAGAGAGCAGGAAAAGAAACTACGAAGAAACAAGCATAAGAAAAATACAACAAGAAAAACGAAAGGAGTTCTTATAATGAAAAAAAATAAAAACGATAATTTTGAGTATGTAGAAAGATTCGAAGACAGTGCATTAGAAACAAGCGATATGCTTGAAAGAAATAAAAAGGATTTAAAAGATTTAATTGCACCTGCAGGAATAGACGCAACAAACAGCAATCACCTAGAGATAATTTCTAGTAGATCAAGATTTGCAAGGAGCATGGTTGTATCTACATTGCCAAGAATGTGTACATTCCCAGAATTTTTAAGAAGCATGTACACCTTTGGAGATGCAAATGTGTCTATATTTATAAATCCGGTAAGCGAGAGTTCTTCTCAAACAGACTTAAATAAAACAATAAACGAGTTGGAATCAGAGAGAATTGTTGCAGCAGAAAGAGGAGACATAAACAGAGAAAGGCTACTTGCCCAAAAGAAAATGGAAGCAGAAGAGCTAAGAGATGGAATAGCAAGTGGATTTAATAAATTATATGAATCATCTATGATATGTACATTATTTGCGTACAGCCTAGAAGATTTAAATAAACAAACAGAGCTATTAGTATCTGAAATGTCTAAAACACTAGTTGGACTAAAATCTGCATGGGCAATGCAAGAAGACGCTTTTAAATCAAACTTGCCAATGGGCGAAAACAAAATAAAGGTTAAACACACATTTGACCGTAACTCTATGGCAACAGTATTTCCATTCTTTTCTTCGGAAGTGGGACATGAAAACGGAATTCCGTTAGGATTTAACAGGCAAACAGGCCTACCAATATTGTTTGATAACTTCAACTCAAAATTAACAAATTATAACATGGTTATATTTGGAAAATCTGGTGCTGGTAAAGGTGTTGCAATTAAAACCTTAACCTCGCGTTCTTCTGTTTTAATGGGAATAGAGAGCTTAGCACTAGATGCTGAAGGCGAGTATGGAGTTGTAGCCGAAGCATTGGGCGGAATAAATGTTGTAATTAGCCCAAACTCTAAAACAATTATAAATCCGTTTGATATAGAAACAGAAACTGTAAAAGACGAAATAACCGGAAAAGAAAAAATGGTATTAAATGTTGAAAACAAAGTAGAAGATGTAACGCAAGTTCTACTTACAATGGCAAGAGGAAGCACAAGAAGCACAGACGTAAACGAGCTTACAAAACAAATAATTGCAGAAACAGTAGCAGAGGAATATGCTGCACTTGGAATTAACAACAATGTAAACTCTTTGTTTGAAAATATGGAAGGTGGAACAACAAGAGGATTTATAGGTGGCAAGAAAAAGCAAATGCCAACAATAGGCTCATGGTATCTAAGATTATTAAAAAAATCTCAAGAAAACACAAACCAAGATTACAGATTCCATTACAGTTACTTAATAAAAGTAATGAAGCAATATGTAAGACAATATAATGGTCAAATGGCATATTTTGATGGACAATCAACATTCGAATTATTAGATAATGTACCATTTATCAACTTAGACATTTCACAACTAGAGGAAAGATTTGCAAGACCACTTGCACAACAA
>CAZXVQ010000043.1:0-7963 GCA_964644295.1 uncultured Clostridium sp. | reverse complement strand
TCAAATTTCTGATATCCAAACAATGACTGTAAATAACTATATGTTTACATATATATTGTTAGATTATAAAATGGGTTCTACACAATTTAAAGAAGCCTATATAGCTTATGAATTAGAAGAAGATTCATTATATTCTGTAGAACTAGACAGATATGATTTAATTAGTAGTGATGAATTAAAAGACTTATTAACAATTACAATTTCAAAATAGTAAAGGAGTAATAATTATGATAAACAGAGTTTTTTGTTATTCTGAAGATGAAGCAAAGAAAAATGGTTGTTTTTCTAGTATAAAAAAAATATTATTGTTTACTGTTTTGGCAACAATTATATTTTGCTTCATAATTATAATGACTGTATTTCTGTTTGATGATACTTTTGAAAATTCATTTGGAATAATTGCAATAGAAATAATTTTATTTATAGTTATTGTTTTTTATGTTGCAATTAAATTTTCACTAGGTATGAGAGCAAAATTAATCGGATATGCTACAGATACAGAGGGGAGGCTTTATCAAGCAACTAAACTCAATAATGGTGAAGAACTTTATATTGGTGGTTTAGCTACTGGTTCTTTAATAGATACTATTGCAAAAAATAGTTCAAATATTGGTAGAGATGTAGGAGGCGCTATAGGCGCAGGAGCTCAATTCTATACTATGTATAAATCAGCTCAACTTATGAGTAATCCAGAAATAATAGCAAAGATGGTAGAAAATGGGCAAAATATCTCAGGAGCAATGGTTATTGAAATTTTAAAAGTATATAGTTATATTGATAAAAATAAATGCGTTAAATTAAGGTGTGATTATAGATTCTTAAAAAATGGAAAAATAAAATATAATAAAACATTAACAATATATAAAGCCTATAATTATTTTAACGATTTAATCAATACTGCAATTAATAAAAAGTAGAAAGGAATAAAAAAATGTTTTGTAAAAAATGTGGTACGCTTATTGAAGAAGGCACAAGATTTTGTGGAAATTGTGGAACGCCAGTAGAGATTGTTCAACAACAGGATCCATCTAATAATTCTAACAATCCAATAACTAGCCTAAATAACAATGTGTCTTCAAATGATACGTATAATAATCAGGGAAATATAAATTATAATCCAAACAATGAAAATTATGACAATATAATAAATCCTAGTATGAAAAAATATGCAATATTGTCTATTGTAATACCATCCGTTGCTCTTTTGGTATATTTTATTATTGGTTTGTCTTTTTATATAGCTATTTTATTAGCAATAGTAGGATTTAGTTTTGCAAAAAAAGGTAAAATGTATAGTAAAAGAATGTCAGCAGTCGGTGTGGCTTTAAATACTATACTAACAGTAGTTGCTTGTATTATGCTTGTTCTATTAACGATTTCCGCAATGGCTGGATAATAATTAATAGAAGAATGTACTGCACTAAAATTTGTAAAGTATCAGTTACTAAAAAAGCTACAAGTAAGGCTGGTAAAGGAACAGTAGCAACCAAAATACTGTGAAATTACCTAACGCAGGAGTTTCATATGTAATAGTATTTGCTATTGCAATAATTGGATTTATTGGATTTATTTTTTATAAGAAAGTTAAATATTTAAACTTTTAAATAAACTAATAACAGTGTAGATCAAAAATATCTACACTGTTTTATTGTTTATTCTCCCATAATAAATGCTTGTGTGCCTGAAGATGAACCTAATACAATTACATACTCAGAGCAACCAATAGGAAGCTGTGTTGCAAATTTTGCAGTTACAACTTTTCCACTAGCATAGCCAGATGTCATATTGGCAGTTGACACGATATATGTGCTATTATTGTATTTTATGGAAGTATTATCCCCTGTTCCACTTATTTTTTTATCTAAAATAACACTTGTGTCTGATGAAAAACTTGTTAAATCAACTTCATATTCTACAATCGCCCATTCCATTTCTTCTTTTGCATCTTCATATTTGTAAATTGAAGAACCATTTTCACAATAATTTTTATATTCTTGCGCCGCTTGTGTTCCTCTTGTTATGTTTGTAACTCTAGCTGGAATATCTACATATTCGCCAGAAACATATTTTGAAGCAATCCCCCATTCTCCAACTGATAAAGGATTAGATTTTGAGGACGTTTTTGCATTGACAGAAGATGACTCTGGAATTGAAGAAGTGTTGTTTTGGTTTATTGATGTATTCACTTCCACATTTGAATTATCATTATCTATTGTATTTGAAACTGAACTTGAATTTGATAATAGATTATTTACTTGAGAAGTTGTATTTAGTAAGCCTGTGTCAAGTTTTTCCTCATTTTTTGAAACATTATTTTCAAAAATGAAATAGCATATTATTCCAAGTATTAAAGCTCCAATACAAACAGCTATAATAATTACTGTAGTTAAACTGATTGAAATTTTATTATCATTTTGCATTTGTTTTTTTCGCCTCCTTCCTTTGTGATAATTATGATATAAATATTTTATACTATTTTAAAATTATAATCAATAAAATATTATAAAATAAATCGTGAAAATGGTGTTTGTCAAGTAAAAAATAATTTAAGTGGTTATTGGAGTCGAAGGATTGATGAGGTAAACAGATTGGTTTATAAGGTCAATAATGAACAAATAGAAATTGTACAATGTAAAGGTCATTATGAAGATTAATTTTATAAGAAGTAATAGACACGGCAGAAAGCAAGCACGAGGAATATAGGCAAAAAAAGAGGTTAATCCCTCTTTTTTCTTTTACTGTTGCTTCAATTTTCAAAATATCGAAATGTTTTTTTTCATTGTTTTTAATGACTAAAAATACCCATATGGGAGTACTGCTTTTATGTTATCTCATTAAATATGAAAATATTACAGAGCTTAATTTCAAGCTATTATGCGTAATCTTATTCTCCTCTGTCGTAAGCAAATCTTCCTCAATTAGCTCATATGTCTGATTTTTCATATTTCCTTTGTCAATTTTAACTGGGTCTTTTTCTTCTTCTGTTTCATACTTTTTTAGCATTTCCTCGTCAATTACAGTATTGCTTGCAACAACTACATCAATTGCTCCTTCTCCTATGTATTTTTCTAAAACTTTTACGTGGTCGCTTACGCCAAACCCATCAGTTTCGCCAGGTTGTGTCATTGCATTGCACACATACATTACTTTTGCTTTTGTATCGTTTATTGCTTTTACAATGTCTTTGCATATTAGATGTGGTAAAATACTTGTGTACAAGCTTCCGATGCTTATTATTACCAAATCCGCTTCGTTTATCTTCTCCACTACTTTTGGCAATACATGTGGCTCTTCTTTATAAAATATTCTTTTATATTTTTTTCTAGATTTTGTTATTTCTTCTTCGCCTTCTATTATTTCGCCATCAACAGTCTCCCCCATCAAAGTCAAATTATCTTCTGACAAAGGCAAAACCGTATGTCTTACTTGTAGTAGCTTACTAAGTCTTTCTATGCTCTCCTGCATGCTTCCAGTTGTCTTCATATATGCGGTTAATACTAAATTTCCTATAGAATGATTATTTAGTTCACTATATGTAGATAATCTATATTCCATAACATTTTTTACTTCATCTGGCAATGTAGATAAATTGCTAAGAACCTTCCTTATATCCCCCATTGCAGGAACTGTAAATTCTTTCCTTAAAATGCCTGTACTACGTCCATTATCCGCAACAGTAACAACTGCTGTTATATCTAATGGCAAATCCTTAAGGCTCATTAAAATCCTTGATGAGCCTGTTCCTCCACCCAAAATTACTACCTTTTTTCTTTCCAAATCTTATCACCTCAAATCATGTATTTACAATCAATTTTGAATTTATTTTTGCATTAAAATGATTGTATTAGAAAATAATGCAATTATACGGCTTTATATTTCATGTTTTTCGCATGCAATTTGCAGTTGATTTAGCGTCTCGAACTCCGGGATTTCCTTAATATTTAAAATTTCATTTGAGTTCTTGCCATTTTTTCTTTTTATTCTAATCACTTTTTTGGCACCAGCATTATATAGCCCTGTTAAATCTCTTACGCTGTCATCTATAAAAATGGAATTTTTATAATCTATATTCTCCAATTGATATTTGAGCTTTTCTGTGTAAATTACTCCATCTACAAATTCATTTAATTTACTACTAAATACCTTTTCCCTTTGAAACTCCTGGTCGCCCCATGTTAATATGTATGTTCTGTTTCCTTTACTTTTCAAATAATTTAAAAAATCTATAGAATCCTTATGTACAAATTCTGGCAACTTACTAAATAGTTTCTCTAACGGATTAATAAGGTTCTCTAATGGAATATTTTCCTTATTGCTCAAATATTTAAACAGATTTCTTATATTTAGCAAATGTGGTTTCTCAGTTTTATGACTTGCTGTATAACAGCTTTTGTCCAGACCATTTTGCTCTAAAATCTTATTTAACTCTTTTTTAAAACTATTTGTATCAAACAATGTGTCGTCAAAATCTATATAATAATTATCCATTTATAAATTCTCTTTTCTTAGTTAAATTTATTATATGCTTTATTAATTCTTTTTACCATATATTTTATGCACTTGTCAAGACTATTGCGAGCGAATAAAATTCATAATAATTACGCATGATTTTGAATATTCTTTACAAAACTATATTTTTGTAGTTTAATATATCTATATTTTTTATGGAGATTGTACCAATGACCAAACTAGATGTATTTAGTGCAAATGAAGAATTAGATGAACAAATTGAAGCACAAAAAATTTTAGAGGACGCAGAGCAAATTATTTTAAATTCAAGAGGAAAAAAGAAAAGCAATAAAAAAAATATTTTTCTTTTTATTTTTCCATTAGTCATATTTATTTGCTTAATATTATTCTTATCCACAGTTTTTGCACTTATCAACATTAACAATACTGCAATTATGAATGGAGTGTATATTCAGGGAATTGATGTGTCTGGATTAACCGAAGAAGAAGCAATAATTAAGGTTTCTTCTCTAATAAGTGCAAACGTTGAACAAGACATTTTGCTTACTCACAACGATTTTGAAACTACAATATCATCAACTCAATTTAATGCAAAATTTGATATAGCTTCTGCTGTTTCTGAGGCTTATAGTCTTGGAAGAAGTGGCAATATTTTTGAAAATAATTACACAATACTAAGTATGCTATTAAAAAATGTAACAATTTACCCTACCATATCCTATGACAGTGAATCGCTGGATTCAGTTATAAGCAGTATTGAAGAGCAGTTGCCAGATAAGGTCGTAGATTCTGGCTATTACATAGATGGAAACAGCCTAATTATCACATCAGGAATCGACGGAGTTTTAATTAATGCAGGTAAGTTTAGACAAGTTTTACTTTCTATACTTGTGTCTGGCAATTGCAATTTAGAAATGGACATTCCTGTAGTAGATACTGCCGCTAGTCAAATAGATATTGAAGAAATTTACAATGCTATTTATAAAGAGCCTGTTAATGCCTATTACACAACCGATCCGTATGTTGTGTATCCTTCTTCTAATGGTATTGATTTTGACATATCTTTAGAGGAAGCAAAGGAATTAATCCAGAACTATCAGGAACAATATACAATACCTTTAAAAACACTTTACCCTGAGATTTCTACAAATCAGATTGGCGATGACGCCTTTCCGGATTTGCTTTCTGAATTTTCAACATCATTTGTCACAAGTAATTCAAACAGGTCAACAAATATTATACTTGCTGCAGAAAAAATAAACGGGCTTGTTATTATGCCAGGCGAAACATTCTCATATAATCAGGCAGTTGGTCAACGTACAAAAGAAGCAGGCTTTAAAGAAGCTCCAGCATACTTAAATGGTCAAGTAGTTCAAGAATATGGTGGTGGAATTTGCCAGGTTTCTTCAACGCTCTATAATGCTGTGCTATACGCTAACTTAACAATAACCGAAAGATACAATCACGGTTTTAAGCCTTCATATGTAAAGCCTGGATTGGACGCAACTGTGTCTTGGGGTGGCGTAGATTTTAAATTTACAAACAACAGAGACTACCCAGTGCGAATTATTTGCGATACATCTGGCAAAAAGTTAAGAATATACATTTATGGATTAAAAACAGAAAATGATTATACTGTTGTTTTAGATGCACAGTATTTATCAACCATTTACTATACAACAACATACAAAACAGACCAGTCCCTTGCAAGCGGAGAAACAAAAATTGTTCAAAGTGGTTCAAATGGTTGTAAAACCGCTACATATAAATACGTATACGACTCGGCTGGCACCTTGATTTCTTCTGAATGTATTTCAAGGGATACCTACAATCCGCACAACCAAATAATTGCAGTTGGGCCGTAGTTTCTCAAACGTGTAACAAAAATAGGAGTAAAAAAATGGACATAGAAAAATATTTATCAAATTTTTTTAAAGGAACTAAAAATCCAAGTTTAAATGCCATGGAATTTTTAATGAATGAGTTTAATCATCCAGAAAATACGCTAAATGCAATACATATTGCTGGTACAAATGGAAAAGGTAGCGTAACAGAAATGATTACAAATATATTGATAAACGCCGGCTACACTGTGGGGAAATTTATCAGTCCACATTTAATACGATATAACGAAAGAATAAGCGTTAATAATACTAACATTACCGATGCTGAGATGGAAGAACTAATAAATAAGATTAACCCTTTAATAGAAAAATACAATTCTAAAAGCGATGTTCCTATAACATTGTTTGAGTTAGAAACAACAATGGCATTTTTGTATTTTAAGGAGAAAAAATGTGATTTTATTGTATTAGAGACGGGATTGGGTGGATTATATGATTGTACAAATATTATAAAACGTCCTCTTGTAAGTGTTATTACATCAATTGGTTATGACCACATGCATATACTAGGAAACACATTGCCAGAAATAGCCTACCAGAAGGCTGGAATTATAAAAGAAAACTCTAATACCGTAATATTTAAAAGTCAGCAAGATGTTGATACTGTTTTTATTAGTGAGTGTTCAAGAAAGAATAATAATTTGCATATTGTTGATGAAAACTGTATTTCTAATTACTCATACGATATTAATTTTCAATATTTTGATTATAAGGATTACAAAAAATTAAGTGTAAATCTAAAAGGAAAAGCTCAAATTCAAAATGCAAGTTTATGTATAGAAACAATAAAAATATTAAATCAATTGGGCTATGCTGTAAATGAAACAAGTGTCAGAAATGGCCTAAAAACCGTAATCCATAGAGGAAGAATGGAACAATTGCATGATAATCCTATAATTATTTATGACGGTGCACATAATGAACCAGCAATAAAAAATCTGCAAAATACGGTAAAAATGTATTACGAAAATAATAAAAGAACATACATTACATCCATTTTGAAAAGAAAAGATTATAATAAAATGTTACAATTGCTTGCCGAGGACGAAGAAGCTGCATTTGTTTTAACATCCGGAAATAATCCGGAGCGATATGCCTCATCTGACGAGCTATATGAATGTATGAAACAATATGCGGATATTAATAAGATATATAAAAAAGATTTAGAAAGTGCAATAGAGGATGCTATAAATGGCGATTCCGACATGGTGAATTTTGTGATTGGAAGTTTTTACACATATGGCACAGTGGCTGATATAATTAAAAAAAATAACTCTCCAAATTTTGAATAAAATCTTCATTTTGCAAACAATAAAAATATTTCTTTTTGCGAAATTAAATAATATAATGATTATGAGGTGAAAGTAAAATAAGGATTAACCTAATTCACTCCATACATATTGACTTATGGAGTAAATTAGGTTGAAATGCTTTTGGGGGTAAAAATATGCAATAATAGATAGACTTTTTTCTAATACAAAATCTTTAAAAAGTTTAAGAAATAAAACAGTCTTAATGCTAACACATGATTTTGAACCGGTAATAGATTTTATTATAAACGAAAAGCTAAACAATGAAGCAATAGTTAA
>CAZXVQ010000042.1:0-8029 GCA_964644295.1 uncultured Clostridium sp. | reverse complement strand
TTCTTGTGTCATATATAATCCATAACTTGAACCTGCTACATAAGAGCTATTACCTAATTTATTAAAAGATGCTGCATACTCCCAATTTCCTCCCGACATATCATATATTCCATATATATTTCCTGTTGTACTTGCTTTTGCTCCTTTTTCTGTATTGTATGCATTTGTTATTCCAGACGCACTTGAAACTGATGTACTTCCTCCACCATTTCCTGTAATATAATCACTACTATTATTTATATCTATCTCATTTCCATTTCTTCCGTATTGACTTTGTGTTAAATATGCTACTGCTCCCCATTCACTATTTTTTACCAAATGGCTATACATATAACTTGTATAAGTGTAATCAGTTCCATTTGATGTTATTGTATCTGAGGTTCCTGTATATCCATAATTTGCGTTTCGTGCATATAGGTATTGAATTCCTATTGATTTATTTCTTAAGCTTGCAATTCCTGGGGCACTTTTTAATGTTGAAGAACTTGATGAAGTTGATCCACTTCCGCTCATCTCATATTTTGCAAACCAAAATCCCTGCAGATCTTCGCTCCATCCACCTAAATCAAGGTTTGTTTCAAATGCTGGGTGAACTATATATTTCTTTCCGTTATATGTTACTGTCTCTACTCCACTATCTAATGCATATTTTACTGTCCCATCTGTTGCATTCCACATTCCATATCCGTCATAATATCCTGTTGGTGTTGTACTTGTTGCACTTTCATAATATGTTATTCTATATGCGTATCTTGGTATCCATACGAAATAACTTCCATTTGCTGTTTTTGCATTTGCCCACTGGCTTGTTAAGTTATCTATTGTTGAACCATCTTCATTTCTACTAGATACTGCATTATAACTATACCAACTACTTTGTGCTGTTGAATCTTCTGCCCAAGTCCCTGCCGTTTCGTCATAAGTCCATGTTACTGGTGTCATTGAATCTCCATTTGAATCTGTTAGTATTGGTGAATTTGGTGTACTTGTTACAGTATTTGATGTTCCACTAAGCCATATTACATCTATTGTTCCATATGCTGTTGAAAATGTTGTTGTACTATCTGGCTCTGTATCTTCTGGTTTTAAAGGCTCTATTGATGCAACATCTCCACTACTATTTATTTCATAAGTTTTGTCTATACTAGGCACTTCCACAGTCCAACCGCTTGTTTCATCTCCCGATAACACATAATCTGTTGGCATATTTTGTGCAAGTGTTGTTTCCAAATTCTCAGTTGTTAAATCTCCAAGTGGGTCTAATGCAAATGCACTTGCAACTGAAAAGTCTATTGCCTCCTTTATTTGCGCAATGTCTGTTTCTTTGCTTGCCTCTTGTGATCTATTTACTATTCCATTGTTGCCAATTACTGCATTAAGACTTACTCCTGCGAGTATCAACAACACTACTATTGTGATTACTAAAGCAATTAGCGTAATTCCTTTTTCACTTTTCCATGTGTTTTTTGATTTTCTTTCCATTTTCTCCTCTTTCTCTTTAGATTTTCTAAAGTATTGTATTTTTGTTTTTTGCATTAATATTTCCCTTATTTAAATTATTGTTTTCTTTATTCATATTTAAAATTCTCCCCATTTGTTTTTCATTATTATTTAATACAATTTCATCTATTGTTTTCCCCCTTTTTATGTATAAATATACTATTTCCTGCTTTTATGCACTCATTTGATTGCCTGCCTATATCTTAGCATTTGTTTGAATGCCAGTCAATATTTTTAAAGTATTTGTAATTATTTTGTAATAATTTGTAATTATATTATTATGTTTGCATATTTTTGAATGCTTTTTATGCTTTGTGATTTTTCACGTGATAGAATTTAGAAAATATGTACCACTGGCTTAACTAAAAGTAGAATTTTTACAATAAAATGGAGGCACTTATATGTATTTAAAGCGTTTAAGAGAGCTTAGAGAAGATGGAGATTATAAACAAGATTACATCGCTAATTTATTAAATATTACTAGACAACAATATGGTTTATATGAAACCGGAAAGAGGTCTTTACCTGTTAGCTATCTTAAAATTTTAGCTAATTTTTATCATACTTCTTCTGATTATATTTTAGAGTCTACAGATGAAACAAAACCTTATAAAAAAACTTCTTAATTTAGTCTTAGATTAACTTTAATTTGGTCTTTATTTATATTTAAATAAACTTATGAGTAAATATTTAATTCGAATTACTTTTATCAAAATTTAATTATTAATTTATAAACTTTCTTATTTTAGTAGTTCTTTAATAACTTATAATAAATTTCAAATAATAGAGCTTATAAATTATATTTCTATAAATATAATCTATAAGCTCTATTATACTATTTATAATAGCATTTTTGTTGGTTTTTATTCAAATCACACACTATTAATAAAACTGTATTCCTAATATTACTTATTTTTTTGTATGAAGTTCCATGAGTCTTCGCACATTTCTTTTATTCCTTTTTCTGCTGTCCATGCCAATTCTTCTTTTGCTTTGGTTGGGTCAGAATAGCAAGTTGCAATATCTCCCGGTCTTCTTGGTGCTATTTTGTATGGTACTTTGTTTCCTGTTATTTCTTCAAAAGATTTTACCATATCTAATACACTATATCCTTTTCCAGTTCCTAGATTGTATATATATAATCCTTGTCCTTCTTTCTCTAATTTGTCTAAAGCACTTAAATGTCCTTTAGCTAAATCTACTACATGTATATAATCTCTAACTCCTGTTCCATCTGGCGTATCGTAATCATTTCCGAATACTGATAATTCTTTTAACTGACCTGATGCAACTCTTACAACATATGGCATTAGATTGTTTGGTATTCCTTGTGGTTCTTCTCCTATTAAGCCACTTTCATGTGCTCCAAGAGGATTAAAATATCGCAATATACATATGTCCCACGTATTGTCTGAAGCATATAAATCTTTTAAAATTTGCTCTATAAATAGTTTAGATGTGCCGTATGGATTTGTTGTTCCACCTGTTTTGCAGTCTTCTGTAAGAGGTATTCTTTCTGGCGTTCCATATACTGTTGCTGATGAACTAAACACAAACTTTTTTACATTATATTTTTTCATAGTTTCTAGTAATACCAAACATCCAGATACATTGTTATGATAATATTCTAGTGGTTTTTGAGTGGATTCTCCAACAGCCTTAAAGCCCGCAAAATTAATTACTGCATCTATGTTATTTTCTTGAAAAACTTTGTCTAATTTTTCTGTGTCTAGATAATTCATTTCATAAAATTTAAAGTCTTTTCCTGTTATTTTTCTAATGGCATCTAGTGTTTTGGGTTTGCTATTTGAAAAGTCATCAATTATTACTACTTCCTTTCCTGCATTTAACAATTCTACTACTGTGTGGCTTCCTATAAATCCAGCCCCTCCTGTTACTAATATTGACATATTAAATTTCCTCCTTTGTAATGCCCTATTTTAGCATTGATTTTACTTTATTTCAACTCATTATACATATTTGGTTTTTATTTTACATCATACCAGCTTTTGCCTTCTGATATTTCTACTTCCAATGGTACAGATAACTGCATTGCGTTTTCCATGTTTTCCTTTAGTATTTTTTTAGCCTCTTCTTTGTCCTCTTCTTTTACCTCAAGCAACAATTCATCATGTATCTGCAATACTATTTTAGCATTAATTTTACTTTCTTTTAATGCTTTATATACATTTATCATCGCAATTTTCATTATATCTGCTGCAGTTCCTTGTATTGGAGTATTCATTGCTGCTCTACTTCCAAATTGTCTTACCACATAATTGCTAGACTTTATTTCTGGTATATATCTTCTTCTGCCAAATAATGTTTCTACATAGCCCTTTTCCTTTGCACTTTCCACGATGTCGTCCATAAAATTTTTAATTCCGCTATATTTTTCTAGGTATTGCTCTATATATTCTTTTGCCTGTTTATTGCTTACTCCAAGCTGATTTGCAAGTCCAAAGTCGCTTATGCCATATACTATTCCAAAATTTACAGCCTTTGCAGATGACCTTTGTTCCTTTGTTACTTCTTCTATTGGTATATTTAATACTTTAGAGGCGGCCTGCTTATGAATATCTTCTCCATGATTAAACGCATATATCATATTTTCGTCTTTAGAAATATGTGCAAGCACCCTTAACTCCACTTGAGAATAATCAGCATCAATATAAACATTACCTTCTGCCGGCTTAAACGCCTTTCTTATTTGCTTTCCAAGCTCTGCTCTAGTTGGAATGTTTTGCAAATTTGGATCTGTACTACTTATTCTTCCTGTTGCAGTTATTGTTTGGTGGAAACTTGAATGAATTTTGTGTGTATTTTCGTCTATATATGGAAGTAATCCTTCAACATATGTTGAGTTTAGCTTTGTAAGCGTTCTGTAATCTAGTATTTTTTCTATTATTGGATGTTTGTCTCTAAGTTTTTCTAAAACATCCACATCTGTTGTGTAACCATTTTTAGTTTTTCTATAAACTGGCAAGCCTAATTTTTCGAATAATATTTTTCCCAATTGTTGATGTGAATTTATGTTAAACTCTTCTCCTGCCAAATTATATATTTCTTGAGTTAAATCGTTTAACTGCTCCTTTAAAATTACGCCAAAGCTTTTTAGTTCATTTTCGTCTACCAACATCCCATTTACTTGCATATCTGCAAGCACAGAAACCAACGGCATTTCAATATTATTAAAAAGAGTTAAGCCTCCCACTTCTTCTAGTTTTTTTAGCGTTATATCTTCTAATTTGAATATTGAATAACATATTAATGAATTTCTGCGGGCAATTGTTTTTTCTTCCTCAAGCCTTTTATCTTCTTCCTCTGTTTCTACATTTTTAGAAATATCAAACAAATTAATTTGAGTTCCTGTTTCTTTTTCTTCGCTTGATGCAATCTTGCTTTCCATATATTCGTTAATACTAATTTCTAAATATTTCTCGGCTAAATATTCTATTGTATTTTTATCTGTCGGATTTAAATTATATCCTGCAATCTCCGCATCATATTTTACATTTTTGTATTGATAATTCAAATTTTTAAACATTACCAAGTCGGACTTTATTTTGTAGCTTACCTTTGCAATATTTTCGTCTGCAAAGATTTCTGCTAAGTCTGTTTGAAGCTCATTGCTACTGCCGTTAAACATACTTTTTATATAAATTACCTTGTTTTCGTCCTTATTATAAAATGCAAGAGATTTTGCTCTTTCATCTGAAGATTTTTTTGTTTTTTTATCTTGTTCTTTTTCTATATAATATATAAACTTGCCACTTGTCTTTACATAGCTAAGCTCTTCATTTAATTTTTCTAAATCAGCACTATTTTCTAAATTTAGATTTTCAATTTTGAACAAATCCTCTAATTTTTTTTCTTTATTGTTTGAGTCGGTTGCTCCAAGCAAATTAAATCTTTCTAAAAACCTATTAAACTTTAGCTCTTTAAACCTGTTTACAACTGCCTCTTTATTCCATTGCTTAACTTTTAAATCTTCTATTGTAATATCTAATGGGGCCTCCTTTAAAATAGTACCCAATGTTTTAGAAAGCTCGGCAAGCTCTTTGTTTGATTCTAGCTTTTCTTTTAAAACTCCTTTTATATTTGTTGCTTCATTTTTTTCTATTTTTTCATACAAATTTTCTATATTTTTATACTCTGCTATCAGTTTTAGTGCTGTTTTTTCTCCAACGCCTGGAACACCTGGAATATTGTCAGATGCATCGCCCATAAGCCCTTTTACATCTATTAATTGCAATGGCTCAACACCATATTCTTCTTTTATTTTTTTAGAATCATAATCGTCTACTTCAGATTTTCCCATTTTTGTTCTTGGCATTCTAACCGTAACATTCTTGGTTGTAAGCTGAAAAGTGTCTCTATCTCCAGACAAAATTGTAACAAGATGTCCTTCATCTTCTGCTTTTTTAGAAATTGTCCCTAAAATATCATCTGCCTCATAGCCTTCTTTTTCTATTATGGTAATATTCATATCACGCAGAACATCTTTAATAATAGGCATTTGCTGGGCTAATTCTTCTGGCATTGCATGCCTTGTGCCCTTGTATTCAGCATACATTTTATGTCTGTGTGTAGGCGCTTTTAAGTCAAACGCTACTGCAATATAGTCTGGTTGTAAGTCTTCTAACTCTCTAAATAAAATAGCCAAAAATCCATATATTGCATTTGTATAAGTTCCATCTGCAGACATCATTTTTTTAGAATTCATCGTTCCATAAAATGCTCTATTCATTATGCTATTTCCGTCTATTATTAATAATCTATTTGTACTCAAATTCGTTCCTCCTGATTATTATTTACAAATTTATTCAGGTATTTTTACCATGACTATATAATATCATATAAACAATTTTTTTTCTACCAATTTAACAAATTTTGGACGTTTTTAATTTACCCTCGCATAATTGGCAAAGAAAAATTCCCGCTAGCTTCATATTTCATCATTAATTACCTCATTTATTACAAACATACAACATTGTTTTTGCGTGCGGGATAGCATTGCTTTGCAGCTCCCAAACGCCATAGGCGTTTAGGGAGCAAAACCTCTAGAATTTATTTTTATCGGTTCAAATGTGCTTAGATTTGCGGATATTAGACTATTTAGAAACTTGCAAGACTGGGCGCAAACCACGGCAATCCGAAAGTGTGCTAGTGCCAGAGCCGAACATATGGCTACGGCTTACCGCTCCACTCGTAGACACATAGCGGAAGCTGAAGAGGGCGTTGTACCAATCCGCATCCACGCAACGCGACGAAAGCCAATATGCTGCATTTGATGTTTTGCATGCTGTGTTTCTATTTGCGCTACCATTGTAATAATTATATATTACTTTTAGCCCTGGGTCTGCTGGATAATATTCATATGAATAGCTTAGCCTTTGTGAATCACTTTCCAGATATGATTTTGTTCCTGTTGTGCTTAGGTTATATGATGTTATTTTTGCATCTGAATATCCATTACTTACTCCATTACTTGGGTCTATATCTTCCAGTGCAAATAATGTTGGCGCATATCTATTACTTGTTGATGTTATCTTATTTGGTGCTGTATCATCTGATGCATTTGTTGACCATATTGTGCCATATGTGCTATTACTTATTTTACTATCATCAAAGAAATCTTCATATTTTGCATTTCTTGCTAGCACAACATTTACTTTTTTAGTTGAGCCATCACTTAACTTTATTTCTGTTAGCCCTCCATATAATGTGTTGCATATTGTATCCATTGCTAGTACTCCGTTATTATATGCTGGCGCTCCTGTTAATCTTATTTGCAGTTCTGTTGTTCTGTCTGCTATATAATAATCATAATTATCTGTATCAAATTCGCCTGTAAGTAGGTCATAACCACCATCTGTTAATTTTGTCCATGTCATATCCATTTCTGCAGTTGGCAAGCCCGAACTTACCGCTACTACTCCTTTTACATCAGTTCCAAGTAAGCTTGCTATTGAATCTGCTTTTACATATCCATGTGCTTCGTCTCCTGTTTTTCCTTTATAGAATGGGTCTGTTTCTACTGTCGTTCCTATTTCTGTACTTGAAACGCTTTCTGCTGATACTGTTATTACAGGGCGTAATGCACAATTATAACTTCCATTTGACCCGTATGTGTTACATCCTACAACATTAAATAATTGGTAATATGGTGCTGCCACTCCATCTGCTCTTACATAATACATACAATATCTATCCTGTATTATTTCTTCTGAATAGCTTACGGTCCCGCTTTTTGAATCATACCATGTATTTGTAAATCTTGTTGCAAGCCAGTAATTGTTTGCCGTATCAATTAAATCAACCGTAGATTTAGCAGTTGCCTTACTTATTTTGTTCATTGTAACAGTAGAACCTGCTGCTGAAATCATTTGTGTATTACTTGACTGTGTACCAGAAGTATTACTTACATCTATATAGGCACTTATTTGGTCTGTTGAATATCCATTGTCCGCGACATCTAATGTATTTATATATGCCTGAATTTTTTGTCCACTTGTGTATGTTCTTT
>CAZXVQ010000041.1:0-8059 GCA_964644295.1 uncultured Clostridium sp. | reverse complement strand
CTAATATACAAACTAGCTCTCCTTTTTCAATCTCAAAATTTGCTTTATTTAGGGCTCTTATTTCTACTTCTCCCATTTTATATATCTTACTTATATTTTTAAATTCTATGTATGGCATTGTGAAATTCCTCCAATAATTTTATTATAATACACTAGAAATGTGAAATCTATGTGAATTTTTCGGGTTTTTTACAAATAAAAGACGAGATTTTGTCTGCATTTTATTTACAAATAAATCTCGTTTTTTATATTATGCTTTCCATAATCCATGTAAATTGCAGTAAACATATCATTTATAACTAAATTTTGATATTATAAGCTATTACTGATTTCTTCCGCAACAATTCTTGTACTTCTTACCGGCTGCCGGCAGGGGCAGGGGTCGTTTCTGCCCACTTTTGGTCCACTGTTTACTACCGTCTTATCTACACTACCATCTTTTGTTGGAGTAACCCCATCTAGTCTGCTAATTGCTGTATCCTCAAGTCTAACTTCCATTACCTTTGTTGACTCAGTTCTTTTAATTGGTCCTTCCTTTTTGCGCACATTCATTAATAATTTTGCAACATCCATTTTTATGTCCTCTATCATGTCATCAAACATGTCTGTTCCTTCTAATCTATATTGAACAACTGGATCTTTTTGACCATAGCCACGAAGACCTATACCTTTTTTTAGTTCATCCATGTTGTCTATATGGTCCATCCATTTTTGGTCAACTACTTTAAGCATTACAACTCTTTCTAGCTCTCTTAAATTTTCTGAACCAAATTCTGTTTCTTTTGCTTCATATATTTCATGTGCTTTTGTTGTAAGCTCTTCTGCTAGGGCATCTCTATCAAACTTTTCCATATTTATGGTTTCTACATTTGCAATTCCAAGCGTTGTTTTAATGTCTTGTAATAAAGCTTCTTTATTAACTTCGCCATTTCCAACAATATGAGAGTCAATTACAAGTTCAATTGCAGAATCTATCATTTTTAGTATGTTTGTTTTAATGTCTTTTCCATCTAAAACTGCTCTTCTCTCATCATATATTACTGTCCTTTGAACATTCATAACATCATCATATTGTAATACATTTTTACGAATACTAAAGTTCCTGCCTTCTACTCTCCTTTGAGCGTTTTCTACTGCTTTTGATATTGCTTTTGATTCAATTGGCATATTCTCTGCTGCACCTAATGTATTGTACACTCGTGTTATTATATCTCCACCAAATATTTTCATTAGGTCATCATCTAGTCCTATGTAAAATCTAGATTCTCCTGGGTCCCCTTGACGTCCACTACGTCCACGTAGCTGATTGTCTATTCTTCTAGATTCGTGCCTTTGTGTACCAATTATTTTTAAACCACCTGCATCTATTACTTTTTGCTTTTCTTCCTTTATTTGATTATTATATTTGTTTTCTAATTCATTAAATTTATTTCTTGCAGTAAGTATGTGCTCATCATCTGTATGATTGTGAGCTGACGCTTCTTCTATTTCTTCGTCTGTGTATTTTAATCTTCTCATTTCTTCTTTTGCTAAATATTCGCTGTTTCCGCCAAGCATAATATCTGTTCCACGGCCAGCCATGTTTGTTGCAATTGTTACTGCTCCAAGTTTTCCTGCTTGTGCTATAATCTGAGCTTCTTTTTCATGATATTTAGCATTTAAAACTTCGTGTTTTATTCCTTCTCTGCTAAGCATTTTGCTCAGTTTTTCAGATTTATCTATTGATACAGTACCAACTAAAACTGGTTGTCCTTTTGCATGTGATGCTTTAATGTCTTCTATAACAGCTTTAAATTTGACATCTTCGTTTTTATAGATTATGTCTGGATTGTCTTTTCTAATCATTGTTTTGTTTGTTGGTATTTCTACAACATCTAATTTATATATTTCCTGGAATTCAGACTCTTCTGTCATTGCAGTACCAGTCATTCCAGACAATTTCTCGTACATTCTAAAATAGTTTTGGAATGTGATTGTTGCAAGTGTTTTAGATTCGTCATTTACTTTTACATTTTCCTTTGCTTCAATTGCTTGATGAAGACCATTGTTGTACCTTCTACCATACATAATTCTTCCTGTAAATTCGTCTACAATAAGAACCTCTCCATCTTTTACTATATAGTCTTTGTCTAGTTTCATTATTCCATGGGCATGCAATGCTTGATTTATAGCATGTACCAATTCTGAGTTCTCTAGATCATTAAGGTTGTCTAAATTAAACTCTCTTTCTGCTTTTTTTATTCCCTTTTGAGTAAGTGTTGCAGATTTTGCTTTTAAGTCTACAATATAATCATATTTTTCGTTATCTTCGTTTTGTTCAAAGTTTTTAACATCTTCTTCAATAATTACCTTAGCTTGCAATTTTTTTACAAATTGATTTGCCTTTTGGTATAAATCTGATGATTGTGCTCCTCTTCCAGAAATAATAAGTGGTGTACGTGCTTCATCTATTAAAATACTATCAATTTCGTCCACTATTGCATACTTAAGTTTTCTTTGAACTAATTGATTTTTATAAATAACCATGTTGTCTCTTAAATAGTCAAATCCAAATTCATTGTTAGTTCCATATGTAACATCACAGTCATATGCTGCTCTTTTATCTGTAGGGTTCATTCCTGCAACAACTAATCCAACAGAAAGTCCTAGAAATCTATAAAGATTTCCCATCCACTCACTATCTCTTTTTGCTAGATAGTCGTTTACAGTTACAACATGAACTCCCTCTCCTGTAAGGGCATTTAAATATACGGGAAGTGTTGCAACTAAAGTTTTTCCTTCTCCCGTCTTCATCTCTGCAATTCTTCCTTGATGAAGAATAATTCCACCTATTAATTGTACGTCAAAATGACGCATTCCCAATACTCTTTTTGATGCCTCTCTAACAACTGCAAATGCCTCTGGCAATATGTCGTCCAATGTTTTTCCACTTTTTAGTTCTTCTTTAAAATATTCAGTTTTGGCCGTAAGTTCGTTATCTGTTAATTTTTCTATTTCAGGCTCTAAGCTATTAATTTTGTCTATAATAGGCATTAGCCTTTTTACTTCTTTTTCACTATATGTCTTAAATAATCCCATTAAACTTCTTCCTTCCTAAAGCTTATTATGTTGATATTATATTACGAAACTACTCAATACGCAAGCAAAATTATCTAAAATATGGAATATTATATTTCGGAAGAAGCGATAAATTGCAAATTTATAGGGTCGCAGAGGTTGGCACATATGTTTCGTCTGGTGGATATACATACTCTTGGCTAGGAACTTTAGTTTCTTTAATTGAATTAATTTCTATAACGGGGATTTCTCCATGATATTCTCCTTTTGTTATAGTTCCTTCTACTTCTACCCAACAGCCATCTTCATATTTTTCAGCACCATTTAAATGACACAAAAATCCAACAATAACTGCCTGCATATCACTTGATATTATCATTTGTCTGCCAAGCACAAATTGCTCATTAGAAAAGTCATATAGTCTATACACAAATCCCGTAAATTTTATTTTCATTCCCACATATGTATCCAAATTTTCATGTACAGTTTTTAAAACACTTGCATAATTATTTGAATCTATTACATTTACATCATTTTGCGAAACATCGTCTAGGCTTGATGTTATTTGCTCATTATTAAAAAATGCCTTATAAATTCCCATTGCACACATTATAAAAATTAGAATAAAAAGAATGACAAATACTATCTTGAACACTAATTTTCCATTTAATTTAAAATTCCAAACAAACATAAATCCACCTCACATGTATTTATTTAATACTATGAGGCAGGATGTTGATTTATGATTATTGTTACAAATATTCTCGTGATAGTATTGACTTTATAACTCCCCTATCTAACATATTTCCAAATATGTTTTTTAATATTATTAATGCAATTGGTCCAATAAATAATCCTATTATTCCAGATATTTTAAATCCTGTGTACATTGCAATTAATGTAAAAATCGGGTGTATTCCTATATTTTTGCCAACAATTTTAGGTTCTATAAATTGCCTTACAACAGACATAATAATCCATAAAACAAGTACGGCTATTGCAAGTGTTATATCTCCATTAAATGCGGAAATTATTGCCAATGGTAGCATTACTGTTCCAGAGCCAAATATTGGAAGAGCATCTACAAATGCAATTGCAATGGCATACAATAGTGGGTACGATACGTTTAAACCCGCATATTTGTATATATACAGGCCTACTAATGAAATTAAAAATGATATTAATACTAGAGTAGCCTCTGCTTTTAAATATTTTCCAAGTGCTGTAATAATTTCTCTTACGTGTTTGTATAATTTTTTTACCCATAACTCTGGCAAATGATGCTCTATTTGGTCAAGTATATAAACTTTGTCTGTGCAAATAAAATATAATGATAAAAATGTTACAACAAAATAAATACCTATTTTGGGAATTGACGTAATCCATTCTAGAACATCTTTTAGAAAAGAGTTTAACCAAACTGTTGCTGTATTTAGAAGTTCTGTTGCAGATTTTTCTACTGTTTGAATTACACTGCTTGGGATTCCAATTTTTTGTAAATTCTCCTGATTTATAAATTTTTCAATTAAAGCACTTGCATTTGTAAAATATGTTCCCAAATTATCTAAAAGGTTTAATCCTTCTGCAATTATTGTTGAGATAATCCAAATAAGCAGTCCCAGTAGTATTCCTATTACAACAATCATTACTATTATGCTGCTAATTTTTCTTTTCAATTTACATTTTTTCATAAAAAATTTTATAGCTGGTTCTAATAATAAAGATATTATAAACGCAATTAGAAATGGCATATAAAATACCACTAGCTTAAAACATAAATATAGAAATAACAAGCTAATTGCAAAAGTTACTAACTTTTTTATAACCTTTGTCCAATAATTCATATCAATAACCATAAAAAACTCCACAAGATATTTATATTATCTTATGGAGTTTTACCAATTTTATACATTACTATTATTGTGCATTATGTTCATCTGTTTCACATATACATTCCATTGTATTACATAGTTCATTTTCTGAAACGCCCTTATTTTTAGCTAAATCCCCTAATGTTAATATTCCTATTACCTTATCATCTTCCATTATAGGTATTCTTCTTACCTGTTTGTTTGACATTATTTTTTCTGCTTCTTCCACATCACTATTGCAATCGCAATAGTATGGATTTGTAGTCATTATTTCAGATACTGGTGTTTTACAAGTATCTTTTTCACACGCAACTGCTCTTAGTAAAATGTCTCTATCTGTAACGATTCCAACAAGTTTATTGTTATCATCACATACAGGTGTACAGCCTATATGGCAGTTATACATCATTTTTGCACAGTCTTTAACAGTTGTTGCTGGTGTTACACAATTTACATGATTACACATACAATCTTTTACTTTCATTTATAAATCCACCTTTCATAAATATTTGCAATATTAGTATGTGCATTTGAAAATATAATATACGATACAAATTAATGCAGGGCATTTACAAAGTCTTTGAATTTTTTTCCTCTTTCTGCAAAGTTTTTAAAAGCATCAAAACTTGCACTTGCAGGAGAAAGCAAGACTATATCTCCAGATTTTGCATTGATTTTAGCAGTATTTACTGCTTCTTCTAAATTTTTACAATGAATTATGTTTAATGTGTTTTTTAATTTAAGCTTTTCTAAAGCAAGCTTAGTTGCACTTTCTATTTTTTCTGCTGTTGGACCAGTTAATATAAGTGTACCTACTTTTTTTGCAATAACCTCACCAATTTCTGTGTAATCTAAGTCTTTATCTGCTCCACCTGCCAAAAGTACTATGTTTTCGTCAAATGAATTAAGTCCTGCCATAGTGCTTGCTGGGCTTGTTCCAATAGAGTCATTGTAATATTTCACACCATTTAATTCGCGAACAAATTCTAATCTGTGCTCAACTCCTGTAAATTCTTTTATGGCTGAAATTTGGTCATCTTTGTTTGCAAGTGTTGCTGTTGCAGCAAGTGCGGCACAAATATTTTCATAATTGTGTACTCCTCTTAGCTTTATGTCTGATTTATTTAAGATTATTTCACAATTACCATTTTTACAGCATTTAATATTTCCGCTTTGCCTATCATATATGTATCCATCTTTTAAATTTTCTATGCTACTAAAGAATATAATGTTTGATTTTACATCTTTTGCAAAGTTTCTGGTAATCTCATTATCTTTGTTTAATATAACTATTCCATCTTCGCTTTGATGTAAGAATATACTCTTTTTTGCCTCTTGATATTCTTCATATGATTTATGAATATTCAAATGATCTGGAAACATATTTGTAACCACAGATATATTTGGACTTACCTCCATGCCCATTAGTTGAAAACTGCTAAGTTCAAGTATTATTAAATCCTCTGGTTTTATTTCAGTCATTTTCGTAAATATTGGTATTCCAATATTTCCTCCCAAAAAACAATTGTAGCCTGCTTTTTTGCATATGTCGTAAATTATAGATGTAGTTGTGGTTTTTCCTTCTGTGCCAGTTACTCCAATTGTTTTGCAAGGTGCAAATTTTAAGACAAGCTCAATTTCAGATGTAAGAATTGCACCATTTTCTACTTCTGCTTCAAATTCTGGAATTGTTGGCAATATACTTGGCGACCTAAAAATCACATCATATCCATGAAGTCTAGATAAACTATCTTGCCCTATTTCAACTTCGTATCTGTATTTATTTACCTTTTCCATAATCTCATTAGATAAATTGTCTTTATCAAAAATCGTTACCTTTGCGTTTTTATCATAAAAATAATCCAGAAGCGGAATATTACTTACACCCATGCCAATTATTGCAACCTTTTTTCCATATAAATATTTATTAAATTCTTCTAATTTTTTATTAACAAAACTCATAATAATCTCCTTTTTTCTCATAATTATACTATAGATGCTATATTTAAAATATGCTCTAAAACTTTTTGCGCAGATTCTTTCGCATTTTTGCAATTGCTTACATCAACTTCTATTGTTTTTTCATATCTTTTATAAAAGCCAGACTGCTCTTGAAGCTGATCTCTTTCTATAATATGTTTTTTTACTTCATCTCTTGAAATTCCGCAGTTTAAATATTGATTCATTTTTCTATTTACACGTTCCTCTAAATCTGCAGTTATAAAAAAGTGATAATCAAGTTCAGGGTATATTTTCATTAAATCTCTTCCAGATATTATAACATTAAATCTATCTTTATATGTATCAATTATTTTCTTTCCAAAGGCGTAAAAATTTGCATTATTTGCATTTTTTGCTATTTTTGAAACAGCCATAGAATTTTCATCTGATTGAAGATTATCCTCGTTTATTTCAGTCCCATTTACATATACAACACTTTCGTTATTTTCTATTTTTAACTCTACATTTAGCAGATTCATAACTTGTTTAATGTCTACAGTGTCTAGCCCTTTGCTTGCTAAAGTCTTTAGATCTATTCCAGAATGTATCAAAGCATATACTATACCTCTATATAAATTTCCTCCATGCAATATTATACTATTCGGCACCATATTCAAAAGTTCCCTGCATAATGATGTTTTGCCAGCGCCAACTAAGCCTTCTATTCCTATTGTGACAAAATTTCCCACATTTCTCATCCCTTTCTACTTTTATTATACATTGTAATTATACGTATTTTTGGGTTATATGTCAATAAATGTTACAGGGGCAAATTTATACTCTCTTGTGCCTCTTGTTGCAGTGGTTTAACAATATTATTATTGTATAGTATATTTAATTCATGCAAGGGTCTAGTCATTGCTACATATAACAATTTCATATCTATAGCTTTACTAGAATTATATTCATCTTCCGAAGCATCAGCAACAACCACACCATCAAATTCTAAACCTTTTGCCAAATAGCTAGTAATAGTACATATTCCTCCATTATATTGTATATCAGAATCAGTTATGTTATTGATGACTAAACTATCATTTTTCAATTTATTATTAATCGATGTAGCTTCTTCTTCATTTTTACATATTATGGCAACTGTCTTATATTCTTTTGCATGATATTGTTCTAAT
>CAZXVQ010000040.1:0-8613 GCA_964644295.1 uncultured Clostridium sp. | reverse complement strand
TTCCAAAAAATCCATTTCCTTTAAATCATTGTTTCTTCTTAATATATTTTTTACTCTTGCAAGTAATTCCCTTACAGCAAAAGGCTTTGTAACATAATCATCTGCTCCGTTTTCTAGCCCATTAAGCTTATCTTCCATTTCAGATTTTGCTGTAAGCATAATAATTGGTGTTTGTATATTTTCCTTCCTTAAACTTTTTAATATATCAAAACCATTTTTCCCAGGAAGCATTACATCTAAAATTATTAAATCATATATGCCAGTTAAAGCCTCGTTTTCGCCATCTATTCCATCTGTAATTATATCAACAATAAAATTTTCTTTTTTTAATATCTCCGAGACAGCGTCTGCTAAGGCATATTCATCTTCTATTATTAAAATACGCATTTTTTGTTCCTTATATAAAAATTTAGGTTTTTTATAAAGGATTTACCTATAAACCTAATAAATAACAATATACTTGTAAATTATTGAATTTTTATTGAACTACATTTTACCACGTAAATTGCATTTTGTAAAATAAAATGTAACTTAAAAAAACCTGCAAGTTTTTTATTCTTACAGGTTTTTATTTAAAATATAATTTAGCAGAATTTCGTTTTTAATGTTTATTTTTCTAATTTATTATTTTACATCTTTTAGGTTTTTATATTTAATTAAGCAAATAGTTCCGCAAACTAGCACCAATATTGCTGTAGCGACAATTATGCAAGTTTCTCCTGTTTGTGGAATTGCTCCTGTTGCAGTTGTTCCATCACCATCAGATACTGTTAAATTGCTCCATTCAAAATCGCTTGATGTGTAAGCATATATATCCCAATATTCATTGCTTGAAGAAATCCATGCCTGTCCTAAAGTAACACCTTCTATTGGATAGTATTTACCATCTTCGTCATCAAATTGTACATATATAAAGTAATATGCGTCATCAATTAACAAAGATCTACCATCAAAAAGAGCTGAATCACTTTTAAAATAATTTAAAGATGTAGTTGTTAAAGTTTGCGAGTACACTGCAGAATTACTTTTTGCATATGTAAGCAACTCTGTTATTCCAGAATAATCTCCGTTTTGTATTTTTGTTAATATGCTAGTATCTGTTACACGTCCAATTTTTAAAGTAAATTTTCTGGTTTCTTGTGTAGATGGAAAATTAAAACCAATATAACAATATGATTCTTCTTGACTATTGTCTCCCGTGTAATTAAACATACTTAATCTTTGTATAATTAGGTTTAATGCTGGCAGGGTTCTAACTAATTTTTCTCCCTCTACAACATATTTGGTTGTATAATTAACAACATTTCCGGCATCGTTATAATACGTATCTGGTAGACTAACTGTTTCTACTACCCATAAATATAAGTCTTGGTTTAATTCGGCATATTGAGCTAGATCGCGACTATATATGTAATTGTCATCTGTATTAACCTGTAAAAAGTCAACATCCATTTCATCATAATTTATGTATCCACGTTCTTCTAATATTAAATTTGGCTTTGTATTTGTAGAAGTAATAATGTAATAATATGAGTTATCATCGCTTGGTGTAATTCCACTTATTTTTAGATTTTCGTTATCATATTCTGCTTGTGTTTCAAATACTGCATTACTAAAATCTGTAAACTTTGCAGAATCGTATACTGTTACAGTACATGAGGTTTCTACTCCTGTACTTGTTACAGTTATTGTTGCAGTTCCTGCGCTAACGGCTGTAATTACTCCATTGCTTGATATGGTTACAACGCTTGTGTTGCTACTCTTCCATGTAACGCTTGCGTTAGCAACATCCGCATAACTGCCATCCTCAACTTCTGCTGTTAATGTCTCTGTTTCATGTTCTCCAAGTATTAAATTAACATTACCGGTAGAAAGTGATGAATAATCACGAGTTTCATTACTCTTTATAGATATACTCCTATATACAACATTTACTGTGCATGTTACGCTTTCTGTGCCTTTTGTAGCGGTTATTGTTGTTGTTCCAATTTTTAAACCTTTTACTGTGCCAGATTCTACTGTTGCAATAGATGTGTCTGCACTTTCCCATGTAACAGATTCAGATGTATCCCCTCCACTGTAGGATAAATATGAACTTCCATTTAAGTATACATCTATGCTTTCCTCAGACAGTGTGAAAGGCTCTGTTTCTGCATTTGCATGTGTGCCTAATATTAGTAGAATAAAAATCATTGCCACCAATATCATTAGCCATTTGGCCTTTAATAGTTTCTTCATGTTTCCCTCTTTCTAATTCACTTTTGTTCTTACATAATTTATTTTACATGTTATAGTGAATTCATAAAAATAAACTTGCAATATTTAATTGCAAGTTTATTTTATAGTTACGAAAATTAATTGTCAATAGTTTGTGTAATTTTTTTTATTTCTTCAAATCTTTTAATTTTTGCCGTAGTTGTTTTAATCATTGGCTCATCTGTTATAATAAGTTTTTTTATGTGCTTGTAATTTGTAATCCCATTATTTATTTGCTTTATATCATCCCAGATTTTTGCATGTAACTCTTTCTCTGTTATATTTCCAAAGTTTTGTTCTACATATTCCTTGTTATATACCACTTTTGCAGATACAACTAAATCATCACCTTTTGGGTAACCAAATACCATGCTCTCCTCTACATATGGTAAATTGCTAATTAGTTTTTCTAGTTCCTCTGGATATATATTTTTTCCATTTTTTAAAACAATTACATCCTTTGCTCTACCAGTAATAAAGAAATAGCCGTCTTTATCGATTGTTGCTAAGTCTCCTGTATGGAACCAGCCATCTACAATTGCTTCTTTTGTAGCCTCCTCATTTTCGTAATATCCAAGCATTACATTTGGGCCTTTTGCAATTAACTCGCCTATTCCTTGTTCGTTTGGCTCAAATAATTTTAGCTCAACTCCTGGCATAGCATATCCTATTGAACCATATCTTTTTTTGTTTATGTTTTCTGCAGCTAAAACTGGAGATGTTTCTGTCAGTCCATAACCTTGAATTGTTAGTATTCCAAAATCATTAAATGCTTTATCAACTTTTTGGTCAAGTCCAGACGCACCACTTATTATGCTTCTTAGGCTTCCACCCAAATTATCTATAATATCTTTAAATAATTTTCTTCTTATATCTATGCCCAATTTTAATAAGAAATTGCTAATCGGCACAACAAATTTTATTAGTTTTTCTTTGCCCTGCTTTTTAATTTCTGCATCTATTTTTTTGTACATTGCTTCTGCAAGAAGCGGAACACATACAAATGTAGAAACTTTATATTCCTTTAGGTTACTTTGTATGTACCTTATACCATCACAAAATACATTTGTAGCTCCATGATTTAAAAACATTAATATTCCTGTGCTTCCAAAAGTATGGTGAAATGGTAAAAATGCCATGTTAACATCTGTGCTTCTTATGTCTTCTACTTTGCTCATTGCTGTTATGTTTGACGCAATATTTCTATGTGAAAGCATTACAGCTTTTGCTAAAGACGTTGTACCAGATGTAAATAATATAATGCTCATTTTGTCATTATCTATTTGTGCATCTATATATTCTCTATGTCCATTTGCTATTAATTCTTTTCCCTGCTCTATTAAATCTCCTATGTATAAAATATCTTCATCTTCCTTGTCTAATTTGTCCATACACACAAATCTATATAATCCAGTAGAATTCCTTTGTTTTATGTTTTTTATTACTTCTAGGTTTTCTTTAGAAAAAATTATACAATCAGCCTTGCTTCTTTGTAGCGATGTTTCTGTTTCCTCTTCTGGCAAGTCCTTGTCAAGTGGAACAGCAATTCCCACTCCGTTTAGCACAGAAACATATGACAAAATCCACTCATATCTATTTTTACCCATAATGGCAACTCTTTTATCCTTTAAACCAATATTAATTAGAGCAGTTCCAAGTGCATTTATATCGTCCTGAAATTCAACATAAGTTATTTGCCTATAACTTACTTTTTCTTTGCCTTTGCCATTTACACTTTTATTCTTTATTTTAAACGCAATATTCTGTGGATAATTTTCTACTGCATTTGAAATAACCTCTCTTACATTATAAAATTCATTTGTCGTAAACATCTCAAAACTTTTATTTCTACACATTTTTCTTCTTCCTTCCAATTTTAACATGACCTAAGAATATCATAAATTAAATTTAATTACAATAAATTTGACTGGGTATTCGATTTTTGGTGTAACCTATAGTTTTATAAATCCTATATTGTTTTTCTTTGCAATACCTAATACATCCTCCAATTTTTCGGGATTTTCAGAGTCTAGTTTTACTCTAAATACATGTCCACCACTTGTCAGCTCGTGATATGGTGCTTCGATTTTTAATTTTTCTTCTGAAAACTCCTTATCTGGAATGTAAAACGAATTTGTATACATATTTTTATCTGTTACGTCTTTTATCTCTCCATATATTGCTTTATCTGTTGCAATAAATTGGCTTGCAATTGTGTCGTCATCTGTTCCCATAAGCGAGAAGTTTAAATTATATTTATTACTAAACTCTTCTACTTTATTTTTCATAAAGCTTACTATTTGCAATCCAAGCTTTTGTGCCTCTTTGCTGTCCTTCCTTTTTCTGCCTTGTAATGCAATTAAACATTCTTCTAATCCCATAAATCCTATAGTCAAGGTTCCATGCTTAATAACTTTACGTATCTTGTCGTCGTCTTTTGTTTTTTCGCCATCTACCCATACTCCTTGTTTTATGGAAAACGGAAATTCATATGCTTTTTTATTTCCTTGCACCTCAAATCTATCTAATAATTGTTCTTTTACTAGGTTAAGTTTATCTTCAAGCTCATTAAAAAATGCCTCATATTGCTTTTCATTACTTTGCTTTTTGCTTGCCCCTGCATTGTTTTCCGAATAATTTAGAATTGGACTTGCTTTTATTCCTATTCTTGCAAGATTAATTGTTGTATAAGACAAATTCCCTCTTTGAGATGCAATTTGTTTATCATCATCTATTATGTTTTCCATAACTCTCATATTGCTTGAATTATAAGCAACTTCGCTTTCCGAATTATTTGCCTCATAATATTTTTTGTTAAAGCTTGCATCCAAAAATGAAAATGCTGGGTATCCTCTTCTACTTGCAATGTCTATGGCTTTTTTGTACAAGTCATAATTTTTATCTTGCTTCTTAAAATTTACTCCATCTTTTATTTTAAATATTACAAGTGGAGACAATCTTTCTTTTTCGTTTTGTATTCCAAAGTCAATTGCATCAAGAGTATTATCTATTATCATTCTGCCTTCTGCAGATGTGTCTGTTCCCAAATTAATAGTTGGATATATTTTTTCTTTTCCATTTGAGTCTATTACATTTACATCATGTATAAACCCCTCAATGGCTTGTGAAACAATCTTTTTTGTTTTTTTCATTGCTATATCATATGCCACTCTAAACACGCGCTTTACCTGTTGCGATTCTCTGCTATATTTGTCAAAAATTGAAACATCAAATTGAACAGTCTCTATTCTATCTATTTCTCTTTCAATTCCATTTGTTGCAACAAATTTGTCAAAGTCCGTGTATATTAGTATATCATCTATAGTTTGCTTAAACTGCTTCTTAAATGTTTTAACAACACCTGGCGCCATGTAATAATCAAAAGCAGGAATGGACTGGCAACCATGTTGCTCCTTTTGACTTATTGTTATTGCCAAAACAGCAAGAGCAGTATATGACATTATATCTTTTGGAACTCTAACATGAATATTACGAGTATCAAATCCTTCATCATACAATTTGGCTAAATTAATTTGAGTAGAAGTAATTGTTCCTGCAGGCATAAAATTCAAATCGTGTATATGTATTTCCCCACAATTAAGTGCATCTGCAACTTTTTTCTTTAGCATATATGACTTAGCAAATTCTTTAGAAACCGTGCTTCCATAATCAACCATCATTTCTAATGGGCTTATTACGTCTGTTCCATCAGACTGCTTTTTTATTGTTAAATCTTCTAGGGCTTTTAAAAATTTATGTTGTTGCTTTTCTTCTAAAAAAATTTGTCTTGATTGAGCCCTTCTCTCTCTGTACCCTGAAAATGACTCATAAACATCATTATACCCTTGCTCTAATAATTTTTTTTCAATTAAGTCCTGAATCTCTTCTATTTTTATTTTTTGAATATTTTGGCTTATGATTTCATCAATTACCAAATTATATACTTTGTTAATATCTGTTTCTGTATAATTGGGATTTTCCTCATCATAGATTACGCTATCAAATCCTTTTTTTATGGCTAATGCAATCTTAGTTCCATCAAAATCAACCTTTTTACCATCTCTTTTTATGACTTTTATATTTTCTAACATATGCCTACTCCTTTACGAATAAATTATATACAAGTTTGGCTCAAGTTTCAATATAAATAACAAAATATTGCAATTTTGTTCATTTTACTGTATAATTTTACACATGAGAACAATTAATATTGATAATAAAAATGATGGAAAAAAATTGAATACTGTTTTATTAAAGGAGTTTCCAAATTTGGCTATAAACTCCCTTTATAAAGCTCTGCGTAAAAAGGATATTAGAGTTAATGATGTTAAAATAAACGAAAATGTTTGCCTTCATTCTGGAGATACCGTAAAAATTTTTATTACAGATGATGTTTTATTTGGAAAGATTGCACCATCTTGCTTAGCATTAAACATCGAAATTGTTTTTGAGGATGATAACATTCTTATAGTAAACAAACCTGTTGGAATTGAAGTAACTGGCACAAGTTCGCTTTCTTCTATGCTTTCTGATAAATACGGCTATAATGTTATGCCTTGTCACAGGCTAGATAGAAATACTTCTGGTCTTACTGTATTTGCCAAAAATGTAGAGGCGTTAAATATTCTTTTTGATAAATTTAAAAACCATGAAATTGAAAAGCATTACATTTGCAGGGTGTATGGTATTCCAAAGGAGCCCCATAAGGTTTTATACGGCTTTTTATTTAAAGATACTAAAAAATCAACTGTATATATAAGTGATGATAACAAAAAAGGCTATCAAAAAATTATTACAGAATATTCTGTAATTGACAAAGATACAGCTAATAACACATCTATTTTGGAGGTAATATTACATACTGGCAGAACGCACCAAATTAGAGCACATTTGGCTCATATTGGGTATCCTATTATTGGTGATGGAAAATATGGGCTTAATGAAATTAATAAAAAATTTAATGCAAAAACGCAAAACCTGTGTAGCTATATGTTAAAATTTAACTTTACAACTGAAGCGGGAATATTAAATTATTTGAGTGAAAAAGTTGTTAAATTATCTAACATAAAGCATTTCTAACCTAGGTTACATTGCCATATTTATCCCTTTGGCTACAATCTTACTCATATTTTCTATTAGCTTATCAATTTCTTTTGGAGTTACTATCATGTTGTAATCCTTTGGAATTAAAGCTGCTTTTATTTCTTCGTAATTATCTTTTTCTTTTAATTTGTTTAAATAATCATTAGACATTGCCTTTTGTTGCAAACTTTCTATAAAAAAATCTATACAGTTATTTGTTATAGAAGCCAAATCTACAACAGTAGGTATGCCCAGCGCAATAACCGGAATGCCCAGGCTCTTTTTACTTATTTCTTTTCTTGTGTTGTCCACCCCCGCACCTGGCACAATTCCCGTATCTGCAATTTGTATACTACTGCTTATTCGCTCTATACTTCTTGATGCTAGTGCATCTATTACAATTAACATTTTAGGTTTTATATTATCCACAATGCCCTTTAAAATCTCCATTGTTTCTATTCCTGTAATGCCAAGCACTCCAGGGGATATTGCAGAAACCGGCCTTGTATCTTCTGGCATAATTTTGGGCATATATTCTAAAATATGTCTTGTTACTTCTATTTCTGGCACTACCTTTGGGCCTAAAGCATCTGGCGTTACATAAATGTTGCCAAGCCCAACTACCAGTATATCCTCAGTTTCTGATATGTGCTTGTTTATAATACTTCTTAGTTCATCTGCAAGAACTCCTGCAATTTGCTCTATTTTTTCATCATCTACAATTTTTATGTCTTTTACATCTAATGTTATATAGTCACCTTTCGGCTTGCCAAGAGCCTTTTCGCCATTTTCATCTAATATTTTAACCCTAGATATTTCAATCTTTTGTCTGCTTTCATTTTCTACTTTAATTCCATCTATTTCATTTTGAATATTATTTTGTTTCCTATAAATATCGGTTCTTTCAACAGCTAAATCTGTTCTAAAATTATACATAAAAAACCTCCTGCACTTTTTATATTTTGTGTAGGAAGTATTTTTTTATTCATATTTATGAGCAATATCTGCAAAGCAGTGATTCTAAGCCAACATTTATATCTATTTGTCCATTTTTTACTTTATAATCTAGGTCTATAAACTCTTGCAGAATTTGCTTAAGTTCTTCTTCTTTAAAATATTTTGATTGCATTGTATATTTATTTACTAAAAATGTCTGGTTTGGCTTAAGTTGCAGACATTGTGCAATATTTAATTTTTCTGTTATTGCGACTTTGGTAATATATATTTTTTTAAAATGATTATATAATGTTATTAATATTTTTTGAATTGGTTCTT